>JANSYR010000001.1:600000-834976 GCA_024742285.1 bacterium
TCGCCTGCCGGTCTTCGATTGCTTCATCCACGTCGCATCCCCTCAACCCTTCCATTCGTCGATCGTGATCGACGGGTCGAATCGAAAAAGGATCAGCTCGCGGCAGCGATCGACAAAGCCACGATCGCGGAACATCACTGTGAAAAAGTCGCCCTCGAAATCGAGCATGAGGAGGCGGCTGTCTGACCCAGCCTGCCGGAAGTTTGCATTGATTGAACGGACCGTGCTTAGGAGGTCCGAAAGCGCTCCGGGCTCTGGCGGGATGCCACTCAGTGTGGCGAGCGCCTGCTGTGCGATCTCCACATTCGCGCGCCAGTCGGACAACCAAATCCCGTCGCGCTCTCCCCTCCGCGACAGACCCTCTCCGTAGTATCCCAGTAGCAGATCCCCTAGATCACCTCGGAGCATCCTCCGCGGCACGGACCCATGCGTGTCCTTCTGATGTCGTCTCGCATCCGCGAGTGTCCATTCTGGTAGCAGTCCTTCGGACTGAACCTGCTTGAACCCGTCCGCGAAAGAGGGCGCACGGTCCTCCTCTAGCTCAAAGAGGACGAGGGTTGCTCGCGGCTTCCCGGTGACTCGACTCGTGCCCACTGTCACGCTGGCACGATCGCCAGGTCGAGGCTCACGCTTGTTGGAAGATGAGATGTCGAACGGCACCTCACGACCGTCATCCAGTTCGAGGACGCCAAATCCATTGACCGTATCGAAAGACTTCAGCGTCGCGTCAGACATGTTTCCCGCCATCTTAGATCGATCACATGAATATCAGCACGCCGCAGGCCCGGGCGGCGAGAAGCACTTCGCAGATCGTGCATGCGAACGCACATCAGCGAAGACGCGGTACTTGTGACACGCGACACGACTGTACAGCGACCTACAGCGTCGTCGAACAGAGAAGACTTTCCCGCTGAGGCGTCGTTGCGGTAGCAACGGGGATGACTCCATCCTTCGGCGTGCCTGCAGCACCAGACCGCGACTGAATGCGACGATCGACCAGCCAGACCCGCCCTTTCTCAGCCGGTCAAGTCCTCGAATCCCAACACGGCTGCTGAATCTTCATGGAACCCTAAGAAGTCCATCAAGACTGGCCTCACTGGAGCTGAGACGCTCAGCGATATCCACCAAGGAATCGCTATGCCGCTCCACATCGTCCACCGAACAGGTCGGTCCCGCCGCACGAGACATGCCTCTCACACCTTTTTCCAGGTCTCGCACGTATGACCGCGTCGTCGGCACACACGCGCGTCCAGAGATCATTCGAGTGGTATGGCGCTCTCGTCGTCCGCAGGCGGTGGAGCACACTCGTGCTCTCCATTTCGAGCGCGATCGCGCTCTCTTCCGGCCTGGGCAACCTGACGGCGGACTTTGACGACGACGGCTTCCTGCGAGCGGGTGACGACACCCTAGCCGTCTACGACGCGTTCCGCGCTCGCTACGGCCGCGACGACCGGATTCTTGTCGGAATCGAAGCGCCAGACATCTTCGACCTTCAGGCGCTAGTACGACTGCGCGATCTCCACGAAGCGATCGAGCAGGACGTTCCGCACGTCGCTGAGGTGATGAGCCTCGTCAATGCGCGGGACACACGAGGTGACGGAGACGAGCTCATCGTTGATGAGCTTCTCGACCCATGGCCGAACGACGCCCTGGAGCTGGCGATCGTCGAACGTAGAGCGATGCTGAATCCACTCTACCTCAATACGTACTTCTCCCATGACGGTCGCTTCGCAGCCATTGTTGTCGAGCTCGATACGTACACGTCCCTCGACAACTTCGATTCCGACGACGTCGAGCACTGGTTTCCAGACGACTCGGCGGCGAACAAGACCGAGGCCGAGTACCTCAGCGCAACGGAGACGCGCCAGACGATCCGCGGCCTACGCAAGCTCATCAAGAAGCATCAGTCGCCGGAATTTCGACTTGATCTGGTCGGAGGCGCGGTCCTTTCGCAATACATGCAGGAGATCTCGACGGAGGATGTACGCCTTCGAACGATGCTATCTGTGCTGCTGATCGCCGTTGTCCTCCTAGCGCTATTTCGGCGCATCAGCGGGGCTCTTCTTCCCCTGCTGGTGGTGTCTCTTTCCACGATTTCGACATTCGGGGCCATGGGATGGATCGGAGTTCCCTTCACGATAGTCACGCAGATCCTCCCTTCGTTCCTGATCGTGGTCGGAATCTGCGACGCGGTACACGTACTCGCGCTTGTCTACCAGCGGCTCTCAGCCGGCGACTCCCGCGACACGGCGGTCTCATCCGCCCTCGGGCGTGCCGGGCTGCCCATCGTCCTCACGAGCTTGACGACGGCCGCAGGCCTGTTTTCGTTCGTTGCCGCAGACATCACTCCGGTCGCCGAGTTCGGCGTGGCCGCGCCCGTTGGCGTTCTGCTGGCTCTCTTCTACAGCGTGACTCTTCTCCCGGCTTTGCTTGTGATCTCACCCTGGACGCGGGCATCGCATGGTCAACGCGTCTCTACCCCGAATGGAGTCTCCGGAATCCTCCTCCACGCCGGAAACATTGCCACTACGCATCCACGAGGGACGATCGCGGTTGTCGCGCTGCTTGTGGTAGCCGCCGTCCCCGGTGTTTCGGCGCTCCGTCTGAGCAATGACAACCTCGCATGGCTCTTCGAAGACGATCCGATGCGAATGAGCATCGAGCGAATCGATCGTGCGTTCGAAGGTACGGAACGACTGGAGATTCTCGTCAATACGAGAAGGGAGAATGGGCTGCACGAGCCCGATCACCTGCGACGGATCGACAGTGTCGTCGAGCACGTGATGGGAACGACTGTCGAGCGCGTCGAGATCGGGAGCGGACTATCAATCGTCGATATCGTGGAGGAGATCAATCAAGCCCTCCACGAGAACCAGATCGAGTCTCGCACGCTGCCGAACGACCGTCGATTGATCGCACAGGAGCTCCTGCTCTTTGAGAACAGCGGCACTGACGACCTCGAAGACGTCACTGACAGCCGGTTCCAGGAGGCTCGCCTCACGTTTCAGGCGCGCATCGTAGACAGCATGTATTACGTGCCGTTCATCCACTCGCTGGAGTCGGCTCTGCCAAAGATCCTCGGCCCGGACATCGCCGTCGAAATCACTGGAAAGATGGCGCTTCGCAGCCGCGCGTTTGCTGTTCTGCTCGGGAGCCTGCTTCGGTCCTATGGATTGGCTCTCTTGATCATCTCCCCGCTCATGATCCTAATGGTCGGAAGCGTTCGCCGCGGCGTCATCAGCATGATCCCCAATCTACTGCCGGTGTATTTCGTGCTCGCGCTGATGGGGTGGCTCGACATCCCGCTGAACATTTCGACCATGCTCGTCGGCAGCATCGTGATTGGGTTAGCGGTGGATGACACGATTCATTTCGTACACGGCTTCGACCGCCATCTCGCCGAGTGCGGCCATCCTGCGACCGCAGTTCGGCGCACGCTCGAGACCACCGGACGAGCGATGCTCGTAACGACGATTGTTCTCTGCGTCGGATTCTTCGTGCTCCTGTTCGGCAGCTTCAAGGGGACGATCCACCTCGGGATCCTGGCTGGAAGCGCGAGCCTTGTCGCGTTTCTCGCTGACGTGATCGTCGCGCCCGCGCTCATGATGCTTGCGCATCCGACGCGACAGGAAGCCTAGGAACGAGACGCACCGCGCGAGTCGGCCACCGCCGGCGGCGTGGGATGGGATGTCCGCTGACATCGCCTCGGAAGTTTGATCTTTTGGTAGAAGCCGCTTGAGGAGTGTGTGCGTATGTCCAGCGCCTCTTGGATATCGAAGCAAAGCGTGATCAGGTCAAGCAATTCCCAAGCCCGATCGGGCCGAACACATCGATCTCGATCGTCGCTTCTTCCGATGGTCTGGATGCTGTTCGCGAGCTTCATTTTGTGGCCGACAGCGACCGTTGCTGAGGGGTCAGTCGACGACTCCGATGCCCGGCGGATCATGGAACGTGTCGACGCGCGCGATGATGGAGATCGATCGATCCTCGACCTCGAGATGATATTGATCGACAGCCGTGATTCGCGCCGAGTGCGCAGGCTCCGCTCGTACGGCCGCGATGAGGGCCGGGACGAGTACTCAATCATGTTCTTCGTAAGTCCCGCGGACGTCGCCAGCACCGGATTCCTTACGTATGACTATGCCGATCCGGAACGTGACGACGACCAGTGGCTCTACCTCCCGGCGCTCGACCGAATCAAGCGCCTCGCGGCTTCGGATAAGAGCGGCAGCTTCATGGGCTCTGACTTCAGCTATTCGGACATGTCGCGGCGCCCGCTCGATCACAATGCCTATCGACTCATGCAGGAGACGGAGCTGCGTGGTCATCGTGTCTGGCAGATCGAAGCGGTCCCAACGACTGATCGGGAGCGTGACGAGACCGGCTACGAGCGGTCCATACTCTTCGTTCGTCAGGACAACCATGTCGTGGTGCGAAGCGTGCATTGGCTCGCAAAGGGAAGTCGAGCGAAGTACTTCGACGTGAAGTCGCTCGAGCTGATCGATGGCATCTGGGTTCCCACGGAAATGAGCATGACCACCCGCGAGGGCCGAGCAACGATTCACCGTACGATCCTTCTCGTTCGAGAGGCACGATTCGACCAGGACCTCGACGACGATCTCTTCTCATTGCGACGACTCGAGAAGGGTCTCTGAGCCGAGCATCACGGTGATGCTGGGTCGGAAGTTCGGGCGCGCACTCTCAGCGGCCATGGTGGCCCTCTCCGGGTCCGTGGCGATCGCTACGGAGCGAGAGGACTTCAACGAAGACTTCGAGGACTTCGATTGGGACGAGCCCGTCCCCATCAGCGAAGCCGGTGATCCCGAGACTGTCGGTCGCGCTTGGGGTCTGTCGGGGAGCGTCGAGATCTCGGGGTCGATCAACCCGATCCGCCACGAGTCGGCCGCAGGCAACGACTACACGGGCCTTCAGCGGTTGCGAAGCCGGCTCAATCTGGCGTTGGAGCTTGATCTTCCAGCCGATTGGGATCTTCGCGTCGAGGGCTGGGGGTTCTGGGATGCTGCCTATCTCGCCAATGGGCGCAGCAACTACACCGAGCAGGTGAGAAATCGCTACGAGCTCGACGCGGACGTGGGGGAAGCCTGGATTCGAGGTGAGATCGCTTCCGACGTCGAGCTGAAGCTTGGACGCCAAATCGTAATCTGGGGTCGATCTGACACGCTCCGCGTACTCGATGTTCTCAACCCAATCGACAGTCGTGAACCAGCGCGAGCCGATCTCGAAGACCTGCGGCTGCCCGTCGCGATGGCACGCGTGGATGTTTTCGCTTCCAGCTGGCGCCTCCAGGCGCTCTGGATACCGGAGATTCGATTCGATCGTAGCCCCGTCGCGGGTAGCGACTTCTTTCCCAGCTCCACTGGACTTGGTGAGGAGCGGCCGGACTCGGTGGCGGAGAGCGAGGTCGCGGCGAGCCTGGTCGGGACCTTCAGCGGTTGGGACCTTTCCCTGAATGGCGCGTGGTTCTGGAACGATCGACCTCGACTCCGACGAGACCAATCTCCGACGACCCTCGTTCACGATCGCCTCTGGCTTGTCGGCGGCAGCGGAAACCTGGTGCGTGGAGGGTGGCTCTTCAAGATGGAGGTGGCCCTCCTGGGGGGCCTTGAGTTCTTCAACGACAGGAGAGAGCGATTACGATTCGATGGGCTCGCTGGTGTCGAATATTTCGGATTGGAGAACACGACGCTCTCGCTCGACTTCGCCAATCGGCACATCTTTCGACACAGATCGGCCATCCGAGAGGCACCCGATTTCGCTCGGCAGGATTCCCAGGAAGTCGCGCTGCGGATTTCGCGAAGTTTCTTCGACGATCGACTTCACTGCTCGATCCTCGGTTTGCTGTTCGGGATCGACGCTCGGGATGGATCGATCATTCGAGTCGATCTCGACTACGACCTTCTCGACGGACTGGTTGTTGGAGCGGGCGTGCTGCTGTTTCAAGAGGGAGATCTGCCGCCGCTCGACCGCTGGGAGAAGAACGACCGCATCTTGTTTCGTGGGAAGTGGAGCTTCTAGGTCGACCCGGCGAAGCACGAATATTCGTGCGAACCGCTTGATCGCGTCGAGTTTGGTCGACGAGTCTCGTTTTCTGGAGTCCGACGACGTGCTCATTGTGGCCCACGCGCGCGACGCGTTCTACGCGTAGGGTCTTGTGTGCGGTCATGGGAAATGCGGTCTGCACATCGAGGTGGGCTGATCGAGGTATCCGCGAGCCCCGGCAAGAAATCGAGACATTCGGAGCGAGGCTTGTGGCGATGCTCCTTCAACGATGTTGGCACGCCTCCGTCCGTGCACGTGAACCCACTGCGAATCAATCCGACTATGGTTGCTTCTAGAATGGGTCGGTGCCCACCTCAAGAGCGGGCAAGGGCATTCGGCGACGTGCGAGAACGGGAGGAGTGTTATGCCACGCACGACTAGGTTGGCTTTGGGACAGAGTTGTTGACGTTTTCGGTCGACCATGTCATTCTGCTCGGATGGTCAGGGCATCACCCGATTCCGATACGCGCTCCCGACAGCGAGACCTGAGGCGAAATTCCCTTCTCGACGCCGCGGAGGGCGTGTTCGGTGCGAACGGCTTCAAGAAGGCGACGATCGGTGACATTGCAGAGGCCGCCGGCGCGTCCCGACCGCTGGTCTATCGGTACTTCTCCGACAAAGAGAAGCTCTTCGAAGCCGTCGTGGATCGCATCCTGCACGAGTGGAATGAGGTGCTCACTGCCGAGGCTTCGCGGACGACACCCGGGACCGCGCACACCCTTCGACTGGTGCTTACCGCGTCCCTCGACTTTGCGCGCGAGCGACACGTCCTCCGAGGTCTCTTGGCGCGCGACTCCCGGCGCGCCCTTGCCGACTACAGCGACGTGATCGAACAGGGGAGCGAGATGCTTCGGACGCTGCTCGCGAACGTCCTCCGTGCCGGGGTCCAACGCGGCGACGTTCGCGGCGACCTGAACGTCGAGGACGTTGCACACGTCGTGAGCGAGGTCTTCCTGGCCTATGCCGACCACATCGTTTCGGGCGACGACGCAGGGTTGGGCGAGCGACGCGTCGAGGCGATCCTCGAGACGCTGCTGCACGGCCTAATCGTCACGCCTATCCAGAGCCACTCGGGCGCCTGATCGACGCCGGCCCCGCACGCCCCCTCGGCTCTCCGAGATCGGGGCGCGCCTCGTCGAGGGCTCCGGCCCGGAGCGCGCAGATTCCCGTACACGGACACTGCGGCGCCCACCCAATCCTTCTGACATCGGCCGAGGGACGGTCGGCACCGGCAGCGCAGTCGTCCCACGATTCGACAGAGATGCCCTTCGCCTGCAGGTTGACATTCTTTGACAATTTCGTAACGTTATTGATCAAACAGGATCTGGTCCCGTTTTTGTCATTACGAAATTTGATCGCGAGTAATCAGAACGAATGGGTGTGGGGTGGGGTGGCGGAATGCCTTGCTCCAAAGGGCTGCGCATGCCAGCTGTCGCCGGGCCGGTCGAGAAGGAGTCCAATCCAATGCTCAAGGACAAGACGATCGTCATCGCTGGTGTGGGGCAGGGCTTGGGAAGCCAGATCGCACGGCTTGCGTTGCGTGAGGGCGCGAACGTCGTGCTCGCCGCTCGCAATCGGGTGAACCTCGAGTTGATAGCGGCCGAGCTATCTCCTGAGGGAGAGCGCGTCCTCACTGTCCCGACGGACATCACCGACCAGTCGCAGTGTCGGTCACTCGTGGAGGCGGCTGCGAAGCACTTCGGGCGCATCGATGGGGTCGTGCAGGTCGCCGCGCTCGACCGCGTCTTTGGCGGGCTTGCAGAGGTGACGCGAAACGATTGGATGGACGCCTATGAGCTCGCGGTCGTCGGATCCGCACAGATCGTCCTCGCCGCGGCACCTTACATGAAGGACGCCGGCGGTGGCTCTGTCGTCTTGATCGGCTCCCAGTCGAGCTTCGTTCCGATGATTCCGCAGGTCGCGTACGCATCGGCGAAGGGTGCGCTGATGACCACGATGTATTTCATGGCGAAGGAACTCGCACCCGACAATATTCGGGCGAACACAGTCGTCGCGACTTACATGTGGGGCCCAGCGCTCGAGGGCTACGTCTCGGAGACGGCCGAGGCCAGGGGGATCGCGCCGGAGGACGTCATCGCCGAGATCTCGAGCACGATGCCCTTGGGTCGGATTCCGACCGACGAGGACGTCGCCGAGGCCGTGATCTTCCTGGCCTCGGATCGCGCCTCGACGATCACCGGGCAGCACCTCATGGTCAATTCCGGGCTAGTAATGCGCTGACGCGATCGAGACAGATCTTCTCGAACGCGTCGCGGAACGAGATCTTGCAGGGCGCCGCAATCGAGTTCAGTAGCGTCGTGTCGAGTACGCCGCCGAGCGCGACGTTCGGCGTGGGAATCGCCGCAAACTTCGGTTCCACACCAAAGATCTCGCCCGCGCGCTTGGCCATCTCCTGCACCGTGACGACCTCGTCGGAGCCCCAATTGACGATCGTGGCGGGGACTGCCGCGGCGAACAGTAGGTCGCCGACTTGGCGGCACATGTCATCGATGTGGATCACCGAGTAGGGCTGTGGGTCGCTCGTCACGTAGACCGGCTGGCCCGCGGCGACCGAATCGACGACCGTCGTGACGACATCGAGGGACGTGCCGTAGGGACACGCAGGTCTCGCGATCGTCACCGGAAAATCGAAGGCCTCGGCGCTGAAGCGCACCACGGCCTCGAGCGTCACTTTCGAGGCGGGACTCGACGCTGCCCAGGGCGCAGCAACCAGACCAATGTCGTCGGTCTCGACGTATCGATGGTGCGGGTCCTCGTTCCGTGAATAGAGTGTCGCCGCGGACAGGACGAGCGCGGCCCGCGCGTTCTGGCAATGCTGCAGGACACGTCCCGCGGCGATCGCGTTGAGTTCGATTGCCTCGTGGAACTCGCCCGACCCCTTGCGCGTGTAGGCGTAGTGGAGGACGAGCGAGACGTCGTCGGGCAGAGCGCCGAGATCGCCCGAGGCCAGGTCGAGCGGAACCGTCCGCACGCCCGCCTCCTCGAGTTCCCGGCGGGCTGCTTCGTTCGTGAAGCGGGCAGTCCCCCAGACCTCATTGTCCTTCGCCAGGAAACGAGCGACGGGCAACGCGATCGCGCCCGTGACGCCGGTAATGAGGATCTTCTCGTTCTTAATCATTCAGGCCATCCTTCATCCAGGAACGCGCAGGCAACTCGACCCGCTCCTGGGTTCATGGGAGATCCGAAGACGCGGCGGGACGCACTCGACCGCCGTCTCAGAAGTCGTCGGGCAGCGCCTTCTTGAATTCCTCCAACGCCCGCAAGCGCGTTTCGATTCCGGCATAGAGATCCCGCTTCTCCGGCAGCCGCTGGCCCGTTTCGTCGGGTCCGAGGTCGGCCCACGGCGCGGTTACCCAGTACCGCGTCGCGCCGAGATCTTTCCACCATTTCGCGTACTCGACGCAGTCGTCGAGCTCAACCGGCGGCTTCCGCGCGCCCGGCGGGACCTCGAATCGTGGATCAGCGAAGTAGATCATCCCCTCGAGATCGATGTCCTCCGGTCGGCGACCCGCCTGTCGCGCAGCATCGTGAATCACGCCGAGATCCTCATGAATCTGATCTTCGCTGAAGTACGGATAGGTCGGGAACCACCCGTCCGCGAGTCGCCCGGTCCGGCGCAGAACGGGCTTCGATTGCCCGCCGATCCAAAGGGGGATCGGCTGCTGGACCGGAAGCGGATTGATCCCGGCGGCGGTGATCGTGTGGTGCTTTCCCTTGTAGGTCACCACCTCGTTCGTCCAGAGCTGTCGCAAGACTTCCATCTGTTCTTCGATGATCTCGCCTCGCTTCGAGAAATTGATACCGAGTGCTTCGTACTCGACGTCGTTCCAGCCGACCGCAATCACGAAGCGCACGCGACCACCCGTCAGGTTGTCGACCGTCGCCGCCTGCTTGGCGAGAAGCGCCGTCTGGCGTTGGGCGCTGATGAGGATCCCTGTGCATAGCTCGAGCGTTCGGGTCAGACCGGCGAGGTAGCCGAACATGACAAGAGGCTCGTTCCACTTGTGATGCCGTGTGTAGAGCGGCGGCTTACCGAAGTAGGGACGCCAGTCTGGCCGCGCATCCGTGTCGGCACCGAGCACATGGTCGCCGAGCGTGATGTAGGAGTAGCCAAGACTCTCCACACCCTTCAGATATTCGGCGATCGCGCCGTGGTCGGATCCGACAAGGTTCTCAGGAAGATTCGTTCCAAGCTCAACCATCCGATGTTCTCCGAATCACTGTGGATCGGACTTGGCCGGCCTCAGTGCCGCATCTCCAAGCTCGAACCCCGATCTTGATACATTGAGTTCATATTTTGTCATTCTATTTCGTAATTCTCCAGGGTTTTGGTGATTTTCGTTGACATTTTAGTCATTGATTGTAATAACAACGACTCGGGCGTGGTCTCCGGGTGAGCTCCACGCTGGAACCTGCAAGCCCGGACGGCGCGACAGGAGAAGCGGCAAATCCGTGCTCCGCCGGCCTGGAACGAGGGACACACGGCGTCGCTTCGTTTCCAGGTCACGTCGGCCGTCTTCCATACGGAGTGATCACTGCCATGCTCGATTTCGATCCCTATTCGCCCGAAGCACTCGACGACCCGCTCCCGCTCTACAAGCGGCTGCGAGACGAAGCGCCCTGCTACTTCATCGAAAAGCGGAACTGCTGGGCCCTGTCGCGATTCCAGGACGTATGGGACGGCTTCAGCGAGAACGAGCATTTCACCTCGAAGTTCGGAGACATCCCGAATCTCGTCATGAAGGAGCCGCGCGAACCGGCCGTCGTCATGATCTCCCATCTCGACCACATCGAGCACAAGCAGATCATGAAAACGCTGGGCCGATCCCTCGGACCAAAGGCGATTGCGCGAATCAAGCCGCGAATGGAAGAGATCGGCCGCGAGTTGATCGATGCGGCTGCAGAACGCGACGAGTTCGACATGGTGCACGACGTCGCCTGGCCGTTCATCTCGCGCTTCACCGCGCTGATCTGCGGACTCCCGGACGAGCTGGGCGCGGAGATCCACCGACTCGCTCACATCGGCATTGATGAGATCGCTGAGCGGGCGGTCGGCGTCTACGAGCAGTCCGCGGGGATCGCGATGGAGCACATCGCGAAGAGCCGGGCGAACGGATTCGAGGGCGACGGTTTGATCGCCGTCTTTGGGCGTCTCGAACAGGCTGGCGAGCTGCACGACACGGGCGACGAGGTCATCGCGAACCATCTCCTCAACTTCCTGCTCGGCGCTCCCGCGCAGTTCCCGAAGGGGTTCCCGTCGATGGTCTATCGCCTCTATCAGAACCCAGATCAGCGTGCCGAGGTGGCGGCGAATCCCGAGCTGGCGCGCCAGGCGTTTCTCGAAGCGATCCGAATCGACACGACCACGCAGTCGATGGGGCGCATCGTCACCAAGCCCATCGAGTTCCACGGAAAGACGATGCAGCCCGGCCAGGGGGTGCTCTTCATCCTCGCGTCGGCTTCGCGCGACGAGCGGGAGTTCCCGAATCCCGACACGTTCGATATCCACCGGAACCCGAAGCGCAACATTTCGTTCGGTGTGGGCGAGCACACCTGCGCCGGTAGAAACTTTGGCCCGTTCTTGGGCGAGATGCTCACGCGCCAGCTCCTCGAGCGGATGCCCGAGTATGTCGTGGACGATTCGAACCTGAAGAAGCACCAGACGGAGTTCATGAAGGGCTGGGTTCACCTTCCGACGCGGCCCTCATAGGACGAATGCCGCGCCGCCCAAGTCGGACATCCGACTTCATGTTCAGTCCGACGGCTGGTCGAACCGAGACCCGAGCGACGCGACCGCAGCTGTCGGATCGATCATTCCGCCGATTCGACGTTGCGGCGCGATACGAGACCCCTGCCGAGGACCAGGAGCTCGCTACGGAGGGGCGTATGCCTTCGAACTCCCGAGGGTTCACAGCGAACAAGCGGGCCGGAGCTGCTGCATCTCGCACCGCCGTTCACAGCGCGACTCGCGCTGCGACTCGCAGACCGGGTTCCGTCAGGCGTCCCTGAGCTCCCGGCCGCATCCTCGCGCTACGTACCGTACGGAGCCCCTACCTTCGGTTGGCGAATGAGAGCATCGAGAATCCGAGAAGCAGCAACGTCGATGTCGTCGGCTCGGGGACGACGACGAATCCGGTGAGCACGGTCTCGACTATCGGACGAATCTCTCCGTCAGCATTGACGGCAACCAAGGAAGCACTTCGAATTTCGAACGCGTCGTAGGACGTTGGAACGAAGAGCCCACCGCCGTCGACGGTCGAGAGGGTCGAGTAGCAAGGACAATCGACGTACTGACGGTCTCATCCGCTGCTGCGAAAGTGGCGCAGGTATTCAAGACGGAGCAACTACAGGTTGGATGAGATCCAGCCGGGGATTCCAGCAGATCGATTCGCCGATATCAGGGCGACCTAGCGACGCGACCGTGCAGGTTGCAGATCGATCCTCGCGCCTCTGCTGGCTCGCGTCACCTCGTCGATACGCTTGGACGATGGACTGCTCCGCAATACTTGGTATTACGAATCGTCCCACTGCCGCGATTTGCTGTCCGGCGCCTGCGCGAATACCACCACGTCACCACTATGCAAGTCGGGTGCTCCTCACAGAAAACTGGAGCCCAATGGGACGATCGATCAAATCCCCCTACGCGCTGGTGTCTACTCTTCCCAGAGCCTACGTCCGCATGTGACAATCCTTTCCTCGGGACGCGAGTGGGGCTCGTCCTCCGTCGAAGTTGATCAAGCAGAGAACGAGAGAACGAGTATGACACTGAGATTCAACCGCCAACGAACGGCGGCGAAGCGCCCGTTCGGCTCCCTTGAACTCTTTGCATCCGCGCTGACCGTGCTCTTGCACCTGGGATGCCCCGGCGGTGGCGGCGGCGCCAGCGCGCCGACGGTCTCCGTCGCGGCAAGCCTCGAATCGTCGGCGTTTCTCCCCACCGACTCGGGACTCGAATGGACCTATACGCACCCGTCAGGCGTCGTTCGCTTTGACGGGATCCGGGTCGTCGATGGCGAGCAGGTCAACGTCCTCGATTACCCGAACGATTCACGACTCTACTTCGTGACCTCACGAGACTCGATCGGCCTGCGCGGCTTCTACTCACCGCGAGTCTCGGTCAGCGGCGTCGGCAGCTTCACCGCGGATGTCATCTTCGACCAGGATCTCCTCCTTTGGCAGGACGGAATGCGCGCGGACATCGAGCGATCGTTCTTGGCTGGGGGATCCGTGAACATTGTTCCTACCTACGGCGAACAATCCATCTCCGTGACCGGAACTGTGGAGTACCGGGGATACGTGCCGATCAGCGTTCCCCTAGGAGACTTCGACGGGCATTCGGTCCACGTCGATCTCGTCGTCACGACGACGGTTTCGGGTCTCACGGCCTCGGTTCCGTTTCGCATCTCGTTCGTCTTCGTCGAAGGCGTCGGCATCGCCTACCAATGGCAGCCGGGGGCAACGAGCCAGCTCTCGTCCTTCAGCGGGAGCGATCGGGATTCGGACGGCATCGCGGATGTCGTCGACGACTTCCCCGATGATCCCCTCGAGTGGCGAGATACAGACAAAGACGGCATTGGGGACAAGGCCGATCCTGATGATGACGGCGACGGCATCCTCGACGCGGATGACCTGTTCCCGCGACATGTCTCGACGCCCGAGGATGCGGATGGCGACGGAGTGGTTGACGGCGAGGACGCAGACGATGACAACGACGGGATCTTGGACGACGACGACGACTACCCCACGGATCCGCGCTTCTACGATCGACTCTCGTTTCGCACTAACCCGGTCATTCAGGACATCGCTCTGGGAGCCCGTTCCGATATCACGTTCACGAACGGGTTCACGGTCCGCGGCGAAGGCTTCGAATGGACAGTGGATTCGGATGCTCCCTGGGTGACGTTGGAGACGACGTCTGGCTATGGCGAGGGCGGGTTTCTCTTCAGAGTCGAGCCCGACGGGCTGGGTCTCGGTAGCTATGACGCGCAGTTCCGTGTGGAGAATCAGGTCACGAGAGAGGAGCTGATCGGTTTCTACACGCTCAACATCGTCCCGCCGGAGCTCACGATCGAGCCCAACCCCGTCACATTCGATGGGACTTTCACTTGGCGGAGGGCGCGTTCGGGTTCTGCGCCCTGGGATGGGCTTGAGGAGTGGGTCCGACTGAGCCTGCCGAGTTCCAGCGAGAACCTGACGCTCGCGACGCACGACGTCCTCCCGGGACCTGGAGTGTTTGAGTACTCCGCACCACCCTTCGTGAAGAACCAGTCAGATCTCTCGATCGAGAACCGCTACCTAATCCTCGATCTGGTCGACCCAGCGCCGCTCGGCATTGCGGCCGGGGTACGGCGCGGACGCATTGATCTCGATCTCTTCGCCGCGGGTGAGACGTTCACGCATGCGCTCGGGGTCGAGGCGATCGTGCCCGAACCCGAGTTCCACGTTCCGACAAGCGTCGTCGCTCTGACGGATTTTCCGACGCGTGGGACGCGAAGCCACGTGATCTACGCGGTAGACCGCTACGGCGAACCGCTTTCCGAATGGTCTGGGACTACGGATGAAGTCTGGCTCTCGATCGCCCGGGACCCGGCCACCGATGCAATCGTCGTTACCGCCGATCCGGCGAGCCTCGGACTGGACGAAACCCACGAAGGCTTCGTCCAGATTTCAAGTACTCATCCGGACATCGCGCCGACCACAAGGACGGTCCGCGTTTCTCTTCGTCGCGGGAGTACTGATCCGGCGGAGCTCGCGCGGGTGAGCTACGGGGACGGTGGGGTCCAGATGATCGCGGATCCGGCGCGTCCCTACGTCTACCTTGCGAGAGTCGATGTCGGCGACATCGATGTGTATAACGTGGACACTGGATCCTTGGTTGGCACGATCCTCGATGTCGCGAGCACGTCGATCTCGGAGATCGAGATCGCTGAGGACGGGAGCGAACTCTACGTCGAGAGCGCCGAGGACGGCCTGATCTATACGGTCGACCTCGACGACTGGACGCGCCGCGACGCCTGGAATCCGAGCGCCGATGTCAGCGTTCCTGTGAACCTTGGCAATGGCTTTGCGCGGCTGACGACACAAAGCACGCGGTTTCTCAAGCCCACCTACTGGTTCTTCCGCGAGTCGACACGCGGCCTCTCGGAGAGAATCGGCGTTGGATACGCAGTCGAGAACCAAGTGTCTCGCAGCGAGGACGGACACCGCTACTGCGACATCCGGAGATCGATTCCAGCGCCGCAGTGCTACTACTTCGCGTTCGACGAGCCGACAGATCGCGTCTACAACGAGCGGATAGAGTTGCCTGACGGATTCCCCGCGCGCGACACGTTGGATCTCGCGATAGGACGATACGGCAAGCAGCTGGCCGTTGCCGAGGAGCGTACGCAGGGGTTGCAGGTGGGTTTGCTTGCGAATCCGAGCGATGGAACTGCGCTATGGCCAGTCACAGGCTACGTGCAGGGCGTCGAGCGCGCGCCGGACGGTAGCTATCACGTTCTCTCGTCCAATCGCGTCCCGACCGGACCGGACGACGGGACAAGTCGGTTAGTGATCTTCGAACGAGACGGCTCGATTCGGCTGGAACGACGAATCACGACCACGGACGAGTGGGTCAGCGGTCCGAGTATGGTCGTCTCAGGGGACGGCGGCGTGACGATCTTTGCGCTTCCTCAGAGCGGCGAACTGCTGTTCGTGCGGAGTGACTGAGGGGACGTCTCTGATCAGTTTCAGCAGCGGTATTGCGCTCGCGGCGGCTGGGCGCCCGGCCGATCTCGTCGCGCGAATTGAGACTCCCATCTGAAGGGGCTCTCGGCGTGGCTTGCGATCGAATAGAACTACACCTGCCTTGCAACAGATCTCAAGCGTGAGCGTCGCGCTCCGTATCGTCGTGGAATGACCGAATCCGAGCCAGCAGACGAGCGCCGATTTCCTCGATTTCGCGCCCCCTCAAGTCGAGACTGGGTCCACCGAGTGCAATCGCGATTCCGGGATGAGGGGCGGCGCCATGAATCGGTGCGGTTATGCAGCTGACCGAATAGGTTGCGTCGCGATCGATTTCGTCGAGGAGGTAGGTCTCCTTTCGAAACAGGGGAACGATTCGGGCGGAAACGTCGCCGACGTCGGGACGGTTCACCCGCAGTCGCAGCTCCCTCAGCTCTTCAAAGAGCCTCGCCTCCGCGGTGGTTCGCAGCGTTACCTCGAAGCCCCTCTCGCGGATCGCTGCGATCGACTTTTCGATACCGCGGCGCGCGACGATGCCGCCGAGTCCGCTCGCCCAGGCGTCGAAGTCCTTGCGACTCGACCAGGCCATCAGCGAAGCCCCGAGCGGTGCCTGGAGTGGGAGTCGGAAACCCACGTGGATCGTTTCCGCGAGCGGGTCGGGCAGGGCATGGCGATCGACGAACACGAAAGCATTGCCGCCGCGAACGAGCAGTGAGCTCGGCAGTCCGAGCTCGTCACCGAGGGCACGCATCGCTTCTCGCGCACGATCGACGAGCGGGATGCGACTCGCCGCTGCCGCCCCGGCGGCAATCATCGAAGGCCCCAAACGGTAGGCGCGGGTCGCCGGATCCTGCGCCAAGTATCCGGCAGAAGCGAGCGTATTCAGGATGGCGTGGCACGTTCGCTTGTTCAGCTGCAGGCGACGGCAGAGTTCTGTCAACCCAAAGCTCTCTGCCGGGTGCGCCGTCAGGAGATCGACGATCGCGAGTACTCTTCGGGTCGGATTCGAGGGCGCGCTCGCTGCGGCGGCGGCTCGCGCATTTTTCGGCGGAGGCATGCGTGCTATGGTAACCTATTCCATACCCGTGGTATAAATATTTATACTGATCAATCATATAGGTCGAGTGAGGCGATCATGGACGCAAGCCCCGTACTGCCCGATATGGATTTCGCCTATGCAGACGCGCCCAATCTCCACGAGGTGCTTGACGACCTCCGGGCGCAAGGGCCAGTCGTCCCTGTCCGCTACCACGGCAAACTCGCGTATCTCATCACGCGCTACGACGCGGTCAAGCAGGCTTTCGCCGATGAGGAGCATTTCGCGTCGTCTGCCTTTTACAAGGTGTTCGCCGAGCCAAGTCAAGGCCGAACGATCCAGGCCATGGACGGCGAGGAGCATCGCATCAATCGCCAGCTCGTCTCGCGCCCCTTCCTTCCCCGCCAGGTCAAGAGCTACATCGAGGGCTGCATCACGGAGGAGGCAGTACGGCGCCTCGGGGCGCTCGAGGGGAGACGCGAAGTCGACCTGATTGAGCGATTCGCACGGCCCTTTCCGTTCTCGGTGATCACGCGCCTCCTCGGACTGCCAATCCACGACGAAGCGCAGTTTCTCGAGTGGGCACTCAAAGTGATCGACTACCCGTGGGATCCCGACGGCGCCTTGCGCGCACGCAGGCAGTTCGAGGACTATCTCCGGCCGATCCTCAACGATCGCCGTGACGAGCCTGCAGACGACGTCCTTGCTTTGCTGACCACCGCGGAGATCGACGGCAAACGGCTCAGCGACGCCGAGATCTTCGCGTTCTGCCTCCAGCTTTTTCCCGCTGGTTCCGACACGGCCTACAAGAATCTGGGCAGCCTTCTCTACGCCATCCTGTCGACGCCGGGCATGCGGGAACGAGTACGCGGGACGGATCAGGACCGCGACGACCTCGTGCTCGAGGGTCTGCGCTGGCAGGCACCGGTTGCTCTCCAGCCGCGCTGTTGCAGCGCGGACGTCGAGTTTGGCGGCGTCAAGATTGCGGCCGGCACGCCAATGCTCTTCGGGATCACCGCGGCGAACCACGACCCCGACGTGTTCCCCGATCCTCGACGTTTCGACCCCGATCGGACGAACAAGAACCTGAATCTCGCCTTCGGCCACGGCGAGCACTTCTGTCTGGGATCGCACCTCGCGCGCCGAGAGCTCGAGATCGCCATCAAGCTCGCCTTCGAGCACTTCCCGGATATGGAGCTGATACCCGAGCGGCCCGCGGTGTTCTCAGGGTGTGTGTTCCGCGGCGTGCGCGATCTATGGGCCCGGCTGGAGCCCTGAATCCCCTCGGTTTGCGGCGTCGCTCGCGTGCAGCGGAGAAGAACGCTTAGCCCTCATTAAAGCCCCACCGGTTCGTCACCGGGTTCCCCGTAACCCGGCTCGACGACCTACGAAGGCCGCCATCGCACGCCAAATGACCGCACGACTGGGCCCAAAAGGGCGGCAGAATCTTCGGCGTACCCGCGCGCAATCTATGGACTTGCGCGCGGAGGCGAAATGACTGGTGACTCGGGAAACATTCACGGCGAGACAGGGTGGCCTCGAACAGGCAAGACACCTGGTTGGGATCCAGCTCATGAATGTCTTCGTCGCCTCAGTCTTCGGCGGACAACTAGGATTCAAGACCACCGCGCGGATACGGCGGCGGGCCGACGAACGGACGTGGGAAGTGGCCGGTATGCCATTGTTTGGCGGTCTCGCGTCGAATGATCTTCCAATCTTCGCCATCGCGTACGAGATCGTCCTGGTACCGGAGCCCCAGCACGAGATGTTCCAGCGGGCTGTCGTCCGCCTCTATGTGGTACCCGACGACCAAGCTCCCGACGCATCCCTCGTCGCCGTCGATCTCGACGTACTGGTTGCCGACGAAGTGCATCGAGGCGTCCCACGCGTGCAGGGCCTCCTCCATCCCGTCCAGGTACGCGTCGAGCTGGCCTGACTCGGCAGGCCCGACGCACACGCAGTCCGGATGGAAGACGGTGCGCACCAGGTCGAAGTCGATCGAATCGACGCCATATGCGTAGCCACGGTAGAGGTTCTTTATCACCTCACGATCCTGCAGCCAGCGGACCGTCGCCTCCAGGTCGCGGGCCGGGGGCGACGGCGATTCGCGAAACGTCATCAACCGTCGCTTCTCGTTTCGTCCGTCCTTGGCGCTCATCTACTCGCCCCCTGCTCGGCACGCGCCGATCGCAACGCGACTTCGCGGATACGGTTGGGTCGCGCCCTCCTACCAGTCGTCACGATCCGAACTTCAGCTCGTCAAGATTTGGCTCCCGCTGCATCGCGTAGAGTTCGGCGGTCTCATACGGCGAGCTCACGAGCAGTCTGCCCGCAGCATCGACGTAGTAGTTTCGATCGACGGAGCGAGTGTCCTTGATAAAGGCGAGTCTCGACGCCACCGTATCGAGGTGTGTGTTGTGCGCCTCGAACGCCGTCTCCGTCACCTCGACGTTTGCATGTCCTTCCTCGAACATCGTCTGGAGACATTGCGCGATATAGGCCGCCCAGATCTGGAACCAGGAAGGCAAGGAGATGCCGCCCGAGACGGGCTGGGAGTTGGGTCCGTAGAGCATGAAGAAGTTCGGGAATCGCGGAACCATCATGCCGAGATAGGCGCGTGGGCTCTCAGGCGCCCAGTAGTCCCGCAGATTCACACCCTCTCGCCCGTGATACTCGGCGGGCCAGAGGAACTTTTCGACTTCGAAGCCTGTCGCGAAGACGACAAGGTCCACCTCGAAGTGCTTCCCGTCGGTAGTCTCGATCCCCCTCTTCGTGAGTCGTTCGATTCCTGAAGTGACGAGATCGACATTCTCCCGAGTGAGCGCCTTGTACCAACCATTGTCGACCACCGGCCGGCGGACCATCGGCGCGTAGTCGGGAACCAGATTCTCGAGCAGGTCCGGCCTATCGCCGATCTGCTCCTTGATGTAGGCGATCAGCGAGTCGCGCAACTCTTCGCTCTTTTGCGAGATATGCCCGCCCTGCTCTTCCCACTCGGGATCCGGCGTTAGGTAGTCCTCGTGCCAGGTCATGAGCCCGATAATCGAAGTGAAGCGACTCCAGTTCCAGTAGCCCGGAAGGTTGTCGAGCAACCACCGGACTTCGGGCTCGACCGCTCGTCCGTAGTTGGGCCGCGGGGCGATCCACTGAGGCGTGCGTTGGAAGACGCGGACGTGATCGGCGTGCTCGGCCACGGGTGAGACGAGCTGGACGCCCGTCGATCCGTTCCCCACGACGGCGACGCGCATTCCTCGAACGTCGTGCTCGCGCGTCCACTGTGTGGGATGGAGAATCGTGCCCTCGAACTCGTCGATTCCCTCGATGTCCGGCAGCTTGGGCGTAGAGAAGATTCCGGCCGCGCTGATCACGACGTTCGCGGCGTGCTCGACGCGTCGCCCGTCGGGTCCCTGGAACGCGAGATGCCATTTCGACTCGTCGTCATCGAAGCGTGCGTCTTCGAGGTCGTGGCCGAAGCGGATGTGTTCGCGAACGCCGTATTTCTCGGCGATGAACTCGAGGTAGGCTCTGACCTCCTCCCCGCGCGCGAAGTACTCAGTCCACGGGTACTCATCGTCGAAGCTGAACTCGTAGGTGATGCTGAGCGTGTCGACGCGGATGTCGGGGTACTTGTGAATGCTCCAGGTCCCGCCGATCTCACCGCGTCGGTCGTAGAGGACGTAGGGGATGCCGAGTCGTTGGAGCTGAACAGCCATTGCGATTCCGGCCGGACCGGCGCCGATGATCGCGACCTCGAATTGCTCGGGAGCTGCCGCGCTGCCCGACGATCGCTCAAACTGGAACGGGTACGGTTCGAAGGCCAGAAACTTCCGCCGGACCTCGAAATGCTCGTCTCGCGTGGGGACGCCGAGCACGAGATCCATCAGCTTGCGGAGCTCCTCGTCTGTGGGGACGCGCCGCTCGAGGGTGCCGATCCGGGTTTCCAGCAGATACGCGGCGCGGTCGGCCAGCCGCGCGCGACTCGCGTCGTCGAGGATCTCCACGGGGCCGAGTTCGGCGAGCTCGGGATCGCCCGTCGCCTGGTACAGAGCTATGCGAAGCGCGGCAAGGTCGGAGGCTTCGACGGCCCGGCGGATGAAAGCTGCATCGATCTGTTGGTCCATGATCTCGCTCCTCGGGGCGGGGAAGTCGCCCGATTCCGCGAATTTGCCTGGTGTCCCAGACCTTCGTCGGTTGCAATGGCGAGATTCTTATCGCAATGGTAACCTTCGACTCTGTGTCTCGACGCGCCCTCTCTGCGACTCGTGCTGCCGACCTTCTCAATTTTCTTGCGGCTCACCCCGACGAGACACTCACGTACTCGGAGCTATCCAGCCGGCTCGACATCAACAAGGCGTCGGCGCACAACCTCCTGATGGCGCTGACGGAATGCGGCTACCTCCGGCGCGACCCGAAGGACCGCACGTTCTCGCTGGGCGCCGCGCTGGTCGCGATCGGCGATGCGGCGCTCCGCAAGAATCCGCTCGTCGACGAGACCCGTATCGAGATGTCGAGACTCGCGAAGGCGCTGGGTATCGGGGCGGTCGCGCTCGTCCGTGCCGGCTCGGACGCGCTGTGTATTGCCCGCACAGGAGCCCGCCGCGCGAAGATCGATCCACCCGAAGTCGGCCAGCGAATTCCCATCATGGCGCCGCTTGTCTCCGCATTCGTCGCGTGGGCGCCCGAGGACGAGATCGACCGTTGGCTGCTACGGGGAAGCACCAACGACGACGAGCAGCGAAGAGCTCGAGAAGGACTCGAAAGGGTTCGGAATCGCGGCTACAGCGTCGCCCTCGAGTTCTCGGGTCGTCGTCGGCTGGGTGATCTGATCGTGGAGCTGGCGGATGATCCGCATTCTGAAAATCTGCGACAGAAGCTGCACGAGACCATCGGAGAGCTGGGGCGAGCTTCGTACCAATTCCGCGAAGCGGACGGACGACAGCAGAGCATCAGCACGATCACCGCGCCGGTCTTCGATCGCCACGGCGACGTGTCTGTCGCCGTTTCGCTCCAGGTCTTCGAGAGCGGACTCGACTCGAGCGATGTTGCTGCGATGGGCGATCGCTTGTTGGAGATGACCCGGTCGATCTCTCTCAGCTAGGCAGCCTGAGCCGAAGAGATCTGCTCTCCCAACCGACCAGTGCGCTACTGGCCGTTGCCCCCGGAGTCATGCCGGTGGACAGGCCAGCTGGAAGATGTCTGTGGAATAGAATCGTGCCGATGAAGCGGCGGCAGCGAGGCTCGGCAGACCTCGATGTCCTCGTCTCTGGGCAGATCGCGTTCCTCCACGCGGATCAGCGGAGCCGGCAGCGAACGTGCTGCGACGCATCGTGGGCCGAGCCGATCGCGATGCGCGCACGTCCCACAGTTTCTGCGGGTGGCGAGCACGACGCGATCTCCGGTCGCGAGGTGATTCACACGTGGCCCGATTCGTTCGACCGTGCCCGCTCCCTCGTGCCCGAGGACGGCGGGGGTTTCGAACGGAACCGTTCCGTTGGCGACGCTGAGGTCGCTACGACAAGCCCTCGACTCCACGATCCGGGTGGAGACCCCGCCGCCGCCGGGCTCGGGCACCCCGAGTCTCTTGCGCACCCGTAACTCATTGCCACCGCTGGAGATTCTCTTCACACGGGCTCCCCTTGCCTCCGGTCCGGAGGTGCCCGCGGTCCCTGAGGGTCTCGTCGGGCGGAGATCTTTGTTTACTTATTTGTCTGTAATCGTATACTTTGGCAATGCCGTCGAGTCACGATAGATCTCCGCATCGAGACACAGCCGCCTACCGCCGTATTCTCGCCTCCGCCGAGAGCTGCTTCGGAACGCTCGGGTTCCGCAAGACGTCGGTCGTCGACATCGCGGCGGGCGCGCAGGTCTCGAAGCCCCTCGTCTACCGCTACTTCGAGTCCAAAGAGCAGCTCTACGAAGTCGTGATCAGCCGACTCGTGAAGACCTGGAACGACGAACTCTTGCGCGAGCTTTCAGCGGCGATTGAGGCCCCCGCCGCCGAGGACAGCGCGGGCGTCGCAGAGGCGCTTCGCCGGATGCACCGCGCCTCGCTCGACTACGCCCGCCGCAGTCCACTTCTCAGAGGCCTGCTCGCAAAGGAGAGCCGACTCCTGCTGGCGTCGTACAGCGACATCGTCGAGCGGACCAACGCGACGCTGAAGGCGCAGATCAAGCAATGCCTCGAGTCCGGAATCACCACGGGCGAGGTGCGACTGGACCTCTCGGTCGACGCAATGGCCGACGCGGTGACGGAGATCCACCTGGCCTATGCCGAGCGCGTCGTGTCCGGAACAGAGAAGCCGAACGCAGAGCGCCTCTCGCTGGATGCATTCGAATGTCTCCTCTTCGGAATCTGTCTGAGGGTCAACGATTCCGATACGAATCCCGACAAAGGACGGAAGTGATAGCGATGAAGCCTTCTCGACTTACCGCCAAGAACCTTCTCGAACTGGACGCGGACTTAGCAGCCGCGCGCGAAAAGTACCGTCGAGAGCGGGACAAACGACTGCGAGCAGACGGCCCTTCGCAGTTTCGCAAGATGGCAACCAAGGGAACACACAACGCGATCGACCCGTACGTTGAACCGGGCTTCACAAGAGAGCCGATCGAAGATGAACCCGAGGTCGTGATCATCGGCGGCGGATTCGGTGGCCTCCTCATGGGCGCTCGGCTCCGCGAGGCGAAAATCGACGACTTCCGGATCGTCGAGGCAGCGGGAGACTTCGGCGGCACCTGGTACTGGAACCGCTATCCGGGCGTCCAATGCGACGTGGAGTCGTACGTATACATGCCACTGCTCGAGGAGCTCGGGTATGTCCCTACGGAGAAGTACGCACATGGACCCGAGATATTCGCGCACGCGCAGGCGATCGGCCGCCACTACGGCCTCTACGAACGTGCCGTCTTCCAGACCCAGGTGCGCGCGCTCGATTGGGACGAAGAAGCGAGGCGTTGGATCGTCCGCACCGACCGAGACGATCGCATCCGCGCGAGATTCGTCTGCATGGCAAACGGACCCTATTCGACCCCGAAGCTGCCAGGGATTCCCGGACTCGACGACTTCGCCGGACACGCCTTCCATACGAGCCGCTGGGACTATGATTACACCGGGGGCGACACGACGGGGGGCCTCACAAACCTCGCAGACAAGCGGGTAGGTGTGATCGGTACCGGAGCGACGGCCATCCAGTGTGTTCCCCACCTTGGCCGCGATGCTGGCCACGTCTACGTGTTTCAGAGGACGCCGTCCTCCGTTGACGTGCGCGACAACGCTCCGACGGATCCCGACTTCGCAAGGACGCTCGAGCCCGGGTGGCAGAGACGGCGAATGGACAACTTCAACATTCTGATGGACGGCGGAGCGCAGGACGAAGATCTGGTCGGCGATCGATGGACCGAGCTTACTCGAGGCCTGTACGACGTCCTCGCGACCCTCCCCAACGCGGCTGACCTCACGCAAGACGAGATCGCACTCATCGCAGAGCGAGTAGACCTCGAGAAGATGGAGCGTGTCCGGGCACGGGTCGACGAGGTCGTCGAAGATCCTGCAACAGCGGAAGGCCTCAAGCCTTGGTATCGGTACCTGTGCAAACGCCCCTGCTTCCACGACGAGTATCTGCCGACATTCAATCGACCCAACGTCACACTGGTCGATACAGAGGGAAGGGGCGTGGAGCGGATCACCACTCGCGGCGTCGTGGCGAACGGACGCGAATACGAAGTCGACTGCCTGATCTTCGCGACCGGGTTCGATGTCAGCACGAACTACACGCGGCGAGCTGGGTACGAGGTAGTGGGACGCGGCGGGCAGAAACTGAGCGACAAGTGGGCTGAGCGCACGTCAACATTCCAGAGTTTCTTCACGCGCGGCTTCCCCAACTGCTTCTTTATGATGGGATTCCAGAGCGGGCTCACTCCGAACATCCCGCATACCATCAATGAACAGACGCAGCACCTCGCCTACGTCATCCGCGAAGCGCTGAATCGAGGGGCCACGACGGTCGAGACGACACAGCAGGCGGAGAACGCATGGTGCGCAGAGATCGGAAAGGGAAACAGCTTCCTGGAAATTCAGGCGAACTGTACTCCCGGATACTTCAACGACGAAGGGAAGGTCGGCGAGAGCGAGGGCTGGCTGGCTGGCTTCTACCCGGAAGGCTTCGAGGCGTTCTTTGCGCTTCTCCGAGATTGGCGGGCGAAGGGCCAACTCGAGGGACTCGAACTTTCCTAGGTCACGGCCGTTCGTTTGGGGGGATGGCCGCCAAGACATGGGCCCGTTCGTACTGACGTGCGGCATCGCCGATGGCAAGCCCGCAGCACATCGCCTTCTCGCCGAATCGCCATCGCCTGCAGGTCCGAACTGCGCAGGCAGGTAACAGCGCTACCGGTCTGATCGAACCATCTCGCGGTTGCGCTCTCGCCTCTCTCGTCGGCGGCTCCGGTCCGGAAAGTCCTCGACCCGATCATCGCTGTTGACCGAGACGCGATTCGCGTCCCGGGCCTTTGCATGCGATTACAACGCGCAGCGTGAACGCTCCTCGGGCCAATCAGATGTGGATGTGCTGGGAATCGCGAGGAGCGGCTCCTACGCCTGGGCTCATCGACATCGCTCGGACCGGGCGATGGAAGACAAGCGCCTCCTAGACCTGATCCCCGAGTCGTACACTTCGAGTGACAGTATCTATAGAGGCCCTCGCGTCTTCCTCGATCTTCGAGAAGCCGAAGAGCGTGTCGGGCGAAAGCGGGTCGCTCGGAGAAGCGAAGCAGCAGGACCTACCCCACCAAATCGGCGACAACGACCCGCCGATTCGAGAGTACGCGAACGAATTCGTCTCATTCCGATCCTAGTCCCACGACAGACACGAGGAGCGAGAGGACTTCCAAGCTCGTGCTTGCCGAGACAGCCATCTCGATCTCTCCCGGCCCGTGCTCAAAGGCTCTCGAATTCGACGTTCAGGTGCTCCGGACCGCGGATGTTGAACCCGACAATCCGAGGAGTCTTGCCGGATTGAATGCGCAGGCCGCCCAGCCTATCGAGCAACGCGTTGAGCCCGATCTCCGCCTCGAGCAAGGCCAGCCGCGAACCAGCGCAGTAGTGTCGCCCAATTCCGAAAGCCAGGTGGTCGACGGCGTTTCGATCGATGTCGAAGGAGCCCGGATTCGAGTATTTGCGTTCGTCACGGTTCGCCGACCCTATGTGACAAAGGACGGTGGTGCCCCGCTCGATTCGGACACCCCGCAGCTCCACGTCCTCGACGGCCTCGCGACCGGTGGTCGCCAACGGTGATTCCCAGCGGAGCGTCTCCATGAGTAGCAACGGGACGAGAGAGCGGTCTTGAACCACCCGCGCGGATAAACTCGGAGAGGACAGGAGCGCACAGAGCGCCGAACCAATGAGGTGATACGTCGTTTCCGCTCCAGCGAGCACCAATAGGCGAACTATCGACGCTACGTCAAGCTCGCTCAATCGGTGCCCATCGACCTCTGCTGTAAGAAGACTTCCAATCAGACCTTCGCCTGGGTGGCCCATCTTCTCCTCGAACACCGGCACAAGCGCTGCGCGAATCTGCTCCGACGCTTTCATCCCCCGCACAGGGTCGCTCGTGACGAGCATGAGGTCGATCGAGAGCCTGTGAAACTCCTGCACCCTTTCCGGCGACAACCCTAGAATCTCAACCATGACGGTCAGTGGAAAGGTGAACGCGAAATCGGCGCACAGTTCCGCGTGCCCCGCACCCGCGAACGCATCGATATGCTCGTGCGCGACTCGCTCCACGAGCCGAGGGAATTCTCCGCGGAGCGACCGGGGAGCCAAGGCGGGCGTCACGAGCGCCCGATGGCGCAGATGCGCCTCGCCGTCCATTCCAAGGAGAGTCGGACCCACCGCAAGCCCGAGTGATTTCTGAATCGCAGCGTTCGAGAATCGCTCGTGGTCTGCAAGAACCTCCCGAACGTCGTCGTAGCGCATCACGAACACCTTCGAGCCGCCGTCAAGAGCCACGATGGGCGATTCATCGCGAAGATTTCGGTACAGGTCGTACGGATTCTCGACCGGCGCGAACGGCCCGAGCGCCGAAAGTCTCTCGAGCTCGGTCGCTGCAGAGTTCACGGCGACGTCTCCGCGGCGAACGTCTTAGCGACGAAGCCACGTTCAACGACCGGCTCGAAAGCTGTCAGGCATCGGAGCTTGGGCGTCCGCTGCAGCTCCGCAAGCGGGTCTCGTAGCCCGTCCTCCCAATCTTGAGCCGGGAGCCAGGCAGCCGAATGTGCCTTCCTCCGCGCCTCTCGGATCGCGCGAGCACCCTGAGGACTGAAAGAGTGGACGTTGGAGGACAGAAAGCTCGGGAGTACAAGAATGGGGTTCGTGATCTGGATGAACATCATGTGAAGCAACGCTGCTTCGCCAGGTAGGTCTCGCGCCGAGACTCTCCTCGCATGCAATCGGGTGTGTGCAAACTTCTCGCGCACCATGAACACTTCCTGGTCATCCGTGAGATGCTCCGCACCAAGAGGCGCATCCGCGGTGATGTCCAAGAGACCTTCGGCGCAGAGTTCCTCGTCCCTCGTCCATGCAAAGTTGGCATGGCCGAGACGTTCAGGCTTGAGTGGCCCTAGCGCGCCCCGGTCTTTCAACGTGCCTTCGGGCCGTCTCGTTCCGAGGAGAATTGGCGCCCCGCTTGGGTCACGAGCGAATCTCGAGAACAGTCTGTTCTGCGAGGTCCCGGTCAAGGAGCCGACCATCTTCGCGCCCGCCGCGGTGTCGCACGGGTCTACGAATACGCGAGCTAGAGTTCGCATCGCCCGACTCGAGCGATTTCTCCAATGCTCCATCTCTAGCCTCCATCCGTCGCCAAGCGAATCTACCTGCACGCCACAGCCGTAGACTACGGCTTGCAGAAGTATTCCTCGTGTCCACTGAGGCCTCTTTTCATGTCGGCCTGGGCCAGGCGTGCTGGGGGCGAATTGGAGTGATTGGCACCTGGGCTCCGGAGTCGTACGCTTCTTCAATGAGGCGACAACTCACGCCCCAGGGGCCAAGCAGCTCGTTTCAGCGATACAGCGTCTTGCTGCAGCACCTGCAAGACCTCGAGCTGGACGTTGAGCAGATCCTCGCGGAGAGCGGGTTTCCTCCGACCTTCCTTGAGGACGCGACCAGACGCGTGCGGCAATCCCAAATCGATTCGCTTTGGGAGAAGGCAATCGAAGCCTCTGGAGATACGCTGCTCGCGCTTCGGGTGGGAATGCGGTCTGAGTTGACCACCCTCGGAATCGCCAGCTACCTGGTCGCGGCAAGCGATTCCGGGTGTGACGCGGTGGAACGGATCTCTAGCATCAGCGACCTCTACCGAACGGCTGCGCGAATCGAAGTCTCGTTCGAGACCGGCCTTGCGGCTCTGCAGCTTCTACACGACTCCGAGTATCCCCCCGGCCGTGCGGATAGTGAGTTCGGCATCGCTCAGACCGTTCGTCTCAGCTCGCTACTCGACGTAGCAGGGGGTCCTCCAGTCGGGGCTCGCTTTCAGTATTCGGCCGCCGCGAGCGTCGCTGACTATGAAGCGATACTCGGTCTGCCCGTCCGGTTCGACCAACCACAGAATTCGGTCGTGTTCCCGCTATCGACCTTTGAGTCGCCGTTTCCGAAAGCGGACGCGGGGCTTCGCACGATTCTCGAGCAGCATGCTGACGCACTAATGCGCGAGATCCCTAGAGAGAATTCGTTCGCCGACCGTGTTCAATCCGCAGTCGCAAGAGTGTTGGCGAACGGGAGCCCCGGAGTCGAGGATGTCGCGACTGCGCTTGGCATGAGTTCTCGTTCTCTAAAACGAAATCTACAAGCGGAGGGCCTGACGTTCAGCCAGATCCTCGACGACCTACGCCTGGGCTTGGCTCTTCATCTGCTCGAACACGACGACCGACGCATAGATGAAATCGCCTATCGATTGGGCTTCTCCGACGCGAGTGCATTTCACAAGGCTTTTCGGCGGTGGACCGGAAAGAGCCCATCTGAATACAACAAGACCTAGTGGCTAGTGGGAGCCGTCACATCTCCGGATCATGCATTGCTCGTTCAGTGCATCTCTTAGGGAGGAAATGTTCTCGAGCGCTCTTCTTCGGATGTTCCCCCGAACGAGCCAACCAGGAACAGCGGGGCCTGGCTTGACCCGCTGGTGGTATTCCACGCGGGACCGACCCTTTGGAAGCGGACTCATCTTCAATTCGGTGTCCGACTTCGTGAGGCGCACAACTCCTGGTTTCGGCGGGGGGCCCTCGTTCTCGAGAGCCGTAGAAGCGACCAGATAGGCACCGTCTGGAAGCGCAGATCGGATGACCTCCACGACGAAGTCCCTGTTCGCCAAGAGCGGAACGTGAATCTCGACGTGTTTCAGGACGCGTTGGTCTCCCGATTCGAGAACCACTTCTACCTTTCCTGATTTCGCCTTCGACGCGCTCCCAGCCCGCAAGAAGGCCGTTTCGGCGACAACTATGGGTGGGAACGGGAAGATCGCTTCGACCCGATGCCGGTAGAGCCCGGCTTCTGCATCAATAGACTCGTAGAGCTGGGATTGCTCCTCGACGAGCACCCAGTGGGTTTCCGCCGCGGCGATAGTCGGCGCGGCGCGAAGGCAGACCGCCGTCAGCGCGAGTGCCACCGCGGCCGCGAGCAGGGGGCGCCACGAAATGTCGTCCATAGGAAGTCTACTCACTTGGGCAACCATAGGGTCGGCGCGAGCGCCAGTGCATGTCTCGAGAAGCCCAATGGATTGTCCACTCAGGCCATGTCGCCTCGTGCAGAAGCGCGGTCGTCGACCCCGTATCCTAGGTCGACGTTGGCGAGAAATATCGTGATCGATGGGCAGTCTATGGAATCCAGGTTTGCGCCCGCGCCGCGACAACCTTCCGTAGACGAGCAGATTTCTGGTCCTGCACGCAACCCGCACGAAGAGTTGGCTCGAGTACGCGTCATCACGCAGCGAATCCGCAACTCGGCCGCAGACCGCAGGGACTCGAATGGACCCGATTCGCGAGAAGGGCTATCACGGCCACATGCCGTTCCTCCCGCTCGATCAACCTGATCCGCTGATGGCCACGATGGCCATCATGCACTATCCGGGACAGGATGATCTCGAACGGGCGCGCGCCCGCGCGCTTGCATCGCGGCTCCTCGCGGAGCCACTCAAGGCATTCCACGCCGACGGCCAACGACTCGGCTATGACCAGCTCGCCGAGATCGCCACCGGCGCGGGCGAGTCGATCGACGACCTCGAAGATCGACACTTCGGCGGAACGGCGATCGGCGAAGTGTTCAAGGTGCTCTTCGCGCTCCACAACACCGAACCCGTCCTGGCGTCGTGGGAGAACGCGATCAAGATCACGCGCGCGCATGCCAGGAGGCACGAAGTCGCCGCGTCTCGCTCGCTGATCTTGAAGCACCGACAACGCTTCCATTCGGTCGCGCACCTCTGGGCCGCCCTGAGCCTTCGCGAGAATCGCTGGACGACCGACGAGAGCTGCGGCTATGAGGGCGCCCACGACTTCGCGTACTTCCTCGAAGAGGCCGAGACGCTGAGAAGATGGGGACAGCATTGGCGCCACCCGCGCGAGGGATCCGAGCCGCCGCTGCCGAAAGATGTCTGGCGGGTCCCGCAGGACTGGTCACCGCCGGAGCGCCAGCCGGGATGGCCGACACGACCCGGGCGCATCCCGATGGTCTTCATCGACGAAGACGTTTTGCGGGACGCCAAGATTCGCCGACCCGGTCGTCCCAAAAACTCGAGCTAAAACCCTGTCCAGTTTCCACTGGACAATTTTTCGCACAGTTCTGGGTACTTACGCTCCCTCGCTCGAACCCTCAGCGAAGGAGATCGGCCATGCCCGACCGCATTCATTCCGTTTCAGCTCGACCCGACACCACCAATCTGAAGGCCTCGACCAGCGACCAGAATCTTCGGATCGATCCCCGCCACCCCGACACCCTCACGCTTCGCTCGACCAACCCCCGCACCCACTCGCAGCACCAGATCCGTCAGATCGCCGGATCAATCCTCGAGTTCGGCTTCCTGAACCCGATCCTGATCGATGCGAGCGGGACGGTCGTCGCTGGTCACGGGCGTGTCCGCGCCGCGCGCTATCTCGGCCTCATCGAGATCCCGACGATCCGAATCGAACACCTCACAGAGGCTCAGATTCGCGCCTACGTGATCGCGGACAACAAGCTCGCCGAGAACGCGGGCTGGGACCGCGACCTGCTGGCGCTCGAACTCCAAGGGCTTGCCGAGATCGACATCGACTTCGATCTCGAGGTGACGGGTTTCGAGACAGCGGAGATCGATCTCTTGATCGGCGGGGACGCGCTGGACAGCGAGACGGATCCAGCCGATGCCCCAGTGGATCCCGACGCCGCCGGGCCGATCGTCTCCCGCCCGGCCGACCTCTGGCAGATCGGTCCGCACCGCCTCCTCTGTGCCGACGCCCTCGACGGGGCCGCCTACGCGCACCTCCTCGGCGAGGGTCGCGCCCAGGCCGTCTTCGTCGACCCGCCCTACAACGTCCCGATTCAGGGCCACGTCTCGGGACTCGGCCGGATCCAGCACGACGAGTTCGCAATGGCAAGCGGGGAGATGACGCCGGCCGAGTTCGAGACCTTCCTTGAGACGGCGCTCGCGCATCACGCCGCGTTCAGCCTCCCCGGCGCGCTGCACTACGTCTGTATGGACTGGCGGCACGCCGGCGAGCTGATCGTGGCCGGCGATGCCGTCTACTCCGAGTGCAAGAACATCTGCGTCTGGGCGAAGACGAACGCCGGGATGGGATCGCTCTATCGATCGCAGCACGAGTTCGTCTTCGTCTTCAAGCACGGGACGGGACCGCATATCAACAACGTCGAGCTCGGCCGCCACGGTCGGACCCGAAGCAACGTTTGGAACTACGCCGGCGTCAATAGCTTCGGCCCCGAGCGCGAGGGCGGGCTCGGCATCCACCCCACTGTGAAGCCCGTCCGCCTCGTCGCCGACGCGATCCTCGACTGCACTCGCCGCGGTGACCTCGTGCTCGACGGGTTCGCGGGATCGGGCACCACGCTCCTCGCGGCCGAGCGAACCGGACGCGTCGGCGTCGGCCTCGAGATCGAGCCGAAGTACGTGGACGCCGCCCTGCGTCGCCTCGAGGAGCACGCCCTGCTTGAGGCGATCCACGTCGAGTCGGGGCGGAGCTTTTCGGAGATTGCCGCAGAGCGCGCCGCGGAGCCCGATCCGCCGATCGAGCCTGACGACGAGTCGGAGGCCAGCGCTGCCGATCTTCAGGTCGTCCGATGAGCGAGTCAAAGACGCCGCCCGAGGCCGACTACGAGGTCGGATACGGCAAGCCCCCGAAGCACACCCAGTTCAAGCCGGGCAAGTCCGGCAATCCTCGCGGCCGCCCGAAGGGCACGAAGAACCTCAAGACCGACCTGATGGAGGAGCTCGGCGAGAAGATCGTCGTCCGCGAGGGCGAGGAGACGCGCCGAGTCAGCAAGCAGCGCGCGGTCGTGAAGACGCTCGTCGCCAAGACTTTGAAAGGCGATGCCCGATCCGGGCGCCTCCTCACGGGTCTGATGATGCGGCTGCTCGATACCGGCGAGGACGCGCCCGGCGAGATCGAGCCGCTGCACGACGACGAGCTGGAGATCCTCGCGGCCTTCGAGGCGCGGCGGGCGGGCCGTGACCACGCGTCGGCGCGGCCGACTCTCGGCGAGATAGCGGACGACCCGGAGGACCCGGAATGAGTCTCAACGATCGCGCTCTACTCCACGCCCTCCTCCGCCACGACCTCGTCGCGTTCACGCAAAGGGTCTTTCAGACGGTCGTCCCGGGCCAGACCTTCGTGCCCAACTGGCACATCGAGGCGATCGCCTACGAGCTCGGCCGAGCCATGCGCGGCGAGATCCGGCGCCTGATCATCACCCTGCCCCCGCGGAACCTGAAGTCGATCTGCGCCTCGGTCGCCTTCCCGGCCTACGCCCTAGGACACGACCCCTCGAAGCGGATCGTCTGCGCGAGCTACTCGCAGGACCTGACGGCGAAGCACGCCCGCGACACACGGGCCGTGATCACCTCGGACTGGTATCGGCAGCTGTTTCCGCGGACCCGGATCGACCCCAAGAAAAACGCCGAGACCGAGTTCGAGACGACGGCCAAGGGTTACCGGCTCGGGACCTCGGTCGGGGGCACCCTCACGGGTCGCGGCGGCAGCCTGATCATCATCGACGACCCGATGAAGCCCGCCGAGGCGCTCTCCGAGACCAAGCGTGCGGCGGTCTCGGAGTGGTACGACTCGACGCTCACCTCACGGCTGGACGACAAGAAGAAGGACGTGATCATCCTGATCATGCAGCGGCTCCACGTCGACGACCTCGTGGGCCACGTCCTCGAGAAGGATGGGCAGCACTGGGTCCACCTGAACCTGCCGGCGATCGCCGACCGGGCAATGGACGTGCCCCTCGGCGACGGCCGCTTCTATCACCGAGCGGAGGGCGAGATCCTGCACGCCGAGCGCGAGCCCCTCTCGGCCCTCGAGGAGCTGCGGTCGGCGATGGGCAGCCAGTCCTTCTCGGCGCAGTACCAGCAGGCCCCGGTACCGCCGGGCGGCGCTCTAATCCAGCGTGATTGGCTCGCGACCTACGACCGCCTCCCGGAGCCGAAGCGAGGCGATCGGATCGTCCAGAGCTGGGACACGGCGTCCAAGGCCAACGCATCGAATGACTACTCGGTCTGCACGACCTGGCTGATGTCGGGCAAGGACTACTACCTGCTCCACGTCGATCGGCGGCGACTCGAGTTCCCCGACCTGAAACGGCGTATCGTTGCACTCGCCGAGGCGAGGGAGGCAAAGACCGTCCTCATCGAGGACGCCGGATCGGGCATCTCGCTGATCCAGGAGCTGCGCGACGAGGGCAAGGTGCGACCCATCGCGATCAAGCCCGACCGAGACAAGATCTCGCGACTCGAAGGCCAGAGTGCGGTGATCGAGGCGGGGCGCGTGTTCCTGCCGGCGAAGGCGCCCTGGCTCGACGAGTTTCTCTCGGAGGTCCTCGCCTTTCCCTACGGGCGCTACGACGATCAGGTCGACAGTCTGTCGCAATTCTTGACCTGGGCGGCCAAGGAGCAACGGCGGCGGAAATCGATCCCCGTCGCGCCGATTCTATTCACGATCGATCGGCAGCTCGGGGGGCCTGACTTCGGGTTCAGCTAGCTGAGGCCGGCTATTCGATCCCTTCGACGAGGTCGGCTAGGGAGACGCCCAGGGCGTTCGCGAGATCGACGGCCGTCATGAGCGTCGGGTCGACCTGACCACGCTCGATCAGCGAGACGTGAGTGCGGTGAACCGAGGCTTCGGCTCCGAGCGCCTCCTGGCTGATCTCCATCTTCTCGCGGAGACGTCGGAGGTTCGCCCCGAAGACGGCGGCGCGCTCGCGGCGACGCCTTGCCTTGGCCGGATCCCGCGGCCGAGATCCGCTTCCTCGAGTCTTCCGCCGCGCTGCCGCCATGGGCGTAAAGCATCGATTTTGCAGCAAATTTGACTACAGCAAAGTTGCTGAGAGTCCGACATCGGGAGCCATGCGGACGGGGAGTCCACCCCTCCGACGAGACCAGGAGAACGACCCATGGCCTCTCGAATCGCTCTCACGGCCCTCGCGGCCCTCTTCCTCGCCGGCTGCGCGGCGACCCCCTATCAGCCCAATGGCCTGCGCGGCGGCTACTCCGAGGTCCGCCTCGGGACCGACACCTACGCCGTCACCTTTAGCGGCAACGGCTACGCAACCGAGACGCAGACTCGATCAATGGCCTTCCTCCGCGGCGCCGAGCTCTGCCGCGAGGCGGGCTACCCCTGGATGGCCGCGGTGAAGGACAACTCGAAGGTGAACCGCGACGTCCGCGTGACGCCCGCGCGGACCCGGGTCAGCACCTACGCCCACACGAACAAGAATGGCCGCTACACGGGCTCCTCGGGCTACGTGACGAGGACGCCCGAGAAGACTCGGGTGACCGAGCGACCGGTGGCGCAGCTCGAGATCCGATGCCTCCGAGACAACCCGAAGAAGGACCGGCGGATCCTGCACGTCGAGCAGTACATCCGGACGGTCGGGCCGCAGTTCGGGGTCGCGCTCAACGACTAGGGCACCCGGCCCGCACGGCCTGGAGGGCCTCCGCGACACGCGCTGTGGCCTGCCGCGCTCGCGCCAAGGACCCGGCGGGCCATCGAGCGACAGCTAGCCTCGCCGCCAGGCGTGACCGGATCTGTCACGGGGATCATCTCCCATCGACGTTGACTACCGAAAGGGAGAATCACATGAGCTTCTTCAGAATTCGCGTCGCCGCGCTCCTACAGCGACGCCCCGGCGCCGAGTGTTGCGACTGCGCCGAGCAGGCCGAGTTTCGACCGGACGATCAGCTCTGGACGATCCACAACGGGTCGATCGTCTACTGCCCGCGGTGCGCGGAGTACGAGGGCCTCTACTAGGAGCGTCCGGGAGGTCTGAACCCAGGCCTCGATGGCGGCTCGCCGTCCCTCTGATTCGCGGCGTCGTCCGCCCTTTCGGCTCCGATTGCCGAGGCATCCAAACGCCGCGAATGGAAGGCGAATACCGTCCCGGAGACACGCGTCTCTCCCGGATTCGCCTTGACTCCCCTCCCTCGGGAAGCGTGCATGGGGAGCCTTCTCTGGGCTCCCCGAGACAGCACGACCGACCGATGGACGGCCCGGATCGAACTCTCGGCGCATGCCCGGAGACCGATCAAGGAGTCGATCCATGGGGAACCCCTACCCCCGAAACGAAGCCCTCGAAGCCGAGCTCGAGGCCCTCCCCGACCTCCCTCGTGACGAGCTGAAGCAGCGCTGGACTGAGCACTACGGGACGCCCGCCCCGCACAAGATGAGCCGCAAGCTCCTTTGCTACGCGATCGCCTACAAGATGCAGGAGAAGGTCTACGGCGGGCTCGACAAGAAGACGCGCCGAAAGCTCGAGAAGGCAGCCGCCGACCTAAAAGCGGGGAAACCGCTTGGACCGACGGGGCCGAAGATCAAGCCCGGCACCCGTCTCCTCCGCGAGTGGCAGGGCACCGTCCACGAGGTGATCGTCCTCGAGAAGGGGGTCCAGTACCGGGACAAGACCTGGCCCTCGCTCTCGGCCGTCGCCCGCGAGATCACGGGCGCCCGCTGGTCGGGGCCTCGGTTCTTCGGCCTGAAGGACAAGTCCTAGGATGGGCGGCGAGAAGACGGGACGACGACGCTGCGCGACCTACACCCGAAAGTCGTCCGAGGAGGGTCTGGAGCAGGACTTCAACTCGCTCGATGCCCAACGAGAGGCCTGCGAGGCGTACATCAAGAGCCAAGCGGGGGAGGGCTGGAAGCCGGTCAAGACCCGCTACGACGACGGAGGATTCTCGGGCGGAAACGTCGATCGGCCGGGGCTGCAACAGCTCCTCGCGGACATCGATAATGGGAAGATCGACATCGTGGTCGTCTACAAGGTGGATCGGCTCACTCGATCGCTCGCCGACTTCGCGAAGATCGTCGAGGTGCTCGACGTGCACAAAGTCTCGTTCGTCTCCGTCACGCAGCAGTTCAATACGACGACTTCGATGGGGCGGCTGACGCTCAACATGCTGCTCTCGTTCGCACAGTTCGAGCGCGAGGTCACGGGGGAGCGAATCCGAGACAAGATCGCGGCGTCGAAGCGGAAGGGGCTCTGGATGGGTGGTCTCGTGCCGCTTGGGTACGAGGCGGATGGGCGGACGCTCAAGATCGTCGAGGCCGAGGCGATGATCGTGCGGCGACTCTTTCAGCTCTACCTCGAACTTGGGACCGTGAAGCGAGTGAAGGAGGAGGCGGATCGACTGGGGTTCAGGAGCAAGGTCCGGGAGCTCAAGGATGGATCACACCGAGGAGGGCTTCCGCTCGGGCGTGGGCATATCCACCGCATCCTCAACAACCCGATCTATGTCGGCCAGATCGGCCACAAGGGGACCGTCCACGAGGGGCAGCATCAGCCGATCATCGACAGGAAGACGTGGGATGGCGTTCAGAAGCAGCTCGCGAACCAGACGCCCAATCGACCGGCGCAGAACATCGCGGAGAGCCACAGTCCGCTCCGAGGCAAGCTGTTCGACGAGGACGGCGGCATGCTCACGCCGAGTCACACCGTAAAATCTGGGCGGCGATATCGGTACTACGTGTCGCGGGAATCGACTGCGATCGAAAAGGACGGAGCGAATCGCAAGGCCGGAGCCCGATGGAGACTGCCTGCTCGGGATCTCGAGCGGTGCGTCGAGCGAGGTGTGATCGAGTTTCTCTCGGATCCGGCCGAGCTGGTCGATGCTGCTCGACAAGTCGGGGTCAACCGCGCGGAAGCAGCTAGCCTCGTAAGGCAAGTTCCGGAGCGACCGACACACTCTCTAGAGCTTGTCCGATGCGTCGTGCTTGGCGCGGACGGCTTGATACTGGACATCGATCTCTCGAGCATTCTCTCGAGGGATGTCGACGTGATTCGACGGTCGATCGCGGCGCGTTTCAGAAAGCGTGGCGTCGAGCAGCGGCTCGTGCTCGAAAGACCCGAACGACGCTCGGTTGCGACCGACGTTGATCCCGCGCTTCTCAGGGCGATTGCGCGAGCCCACAGGTGGTTCCAAGAATTGTCGGATGGCCGCGTCAGGTCGCTGGAAGAGGTCGGTGAGAAGGAGGGCATCTCCGCTCGGTTCGTCGGAGCACTCATGCCGCTGGCCTTCCTCTGCCCGGACGCGGTTTCGAGCGTTTCGGCAGGTGAACAGCCCGTCGATCTCACTACAGAGTCCCTTATACGACGCACAGAGATTTCTCTCAGCTGGAGCGAGCAGCGGCGAAGCCTCGCGCTCCGACACCAGGATCGCGACGCTAGAGGTTGACAGATGAGCGAATTTGCTACTTTTCTCTCCACCTCCCCCCAGGCAGAAAGTACGAGATCGATCGATGGGTCCGAAGAAGCCCTGGGAGCGACACTTCAGTCTTACCGAGGAACGGCTCAGAATAGTCGCGGAGATCCTTCGCGACGTGCGAAATGACGCACTCGAGGATTTCAGCGCCGAGCGTGGAGATCGCGCTTGGGGGCACGGCTGCCGCGTCTACGAGAGGTCGTGCGAGCAGCTCAATAGAGCCAGCGAGAAGTTCGATTGGCTAGACATCCACGACTCGTCGCTACATTTCATATTCAAGATCGGCGGCGTGCCCGTGCGCTTCTATCGAGGCGATCCGGACAATCCAAATCGCAATTTGCTGAGGATCTGTCCCGGCGAGCTGGAGCAGCAGCAGCAAGCGTTCGCGTTCCTCGACGACAACGAATCGGGATGGTTCTGGCGAATCGCCGTCGCAACGGACGCAGACGAGCGCGTTCTCGAGATCTTCATGCTTGAGGTTCGCGATAGCGGCGAGACTCGGAATGCTTGGAGTATCCCCCTCAATGGCGATGTACGAGTGCTCCACGACGTGTCCGCCACGCCGCAACCGGTGAAGCTTGCACCCCCCGTAGTCGAGGTCCGGACAGCGGACCGAAAGGAAGAGGACGGCGATGGACCTTCGGGCGGCCGTTGAGGAGGAGTTCTCAACACGTCTACGTCTGGCGCGACAGCTTCGAGGAATGACTCAAGCGGAGCTTGGAGGCGAGCTCGGGGTAAGCCGCCAGTTCGTGCATCAGCTTGAAACGGGATCAAAGCTTCCATCAGCCGAACTTCACGACTCCTGCGCACGCGCTCTCGGATTCCACTCTCGATTCTTCGCTTCGCCGATCGCGAATGAAGTGCGAGACGACGAGTGCCACTTTCGAAAGCGCCGAGCGACGCCGCAACACATGCGTAGTCGGGCCGTCGCCCAGGGCACCCTCTTCGCGGAACTTGTCGCGTGGCTTGACCGAAATCTTCACTTGCCGGAAGTCTCGTTGCCGACGGTCGATTTGTCGTCTACCGAGAGTATCGAACGGGGTGCCGAAGCCTGCCGAAACGCATGGGGTCTTGGTCTAGACGCTCCCATAGACAACGTGACCCGCGTGCTTGAGCGAGCTGGCGTTGTTGTTTCGACGTTCGACGGAGTATCAAACCAGGTCGACGCATTCTCCTGGTATGGCCCTCGCCCAATTGTGATTCGCAATCTCGCGAAAGGCTGCCCAGCGCGCTCGAGATTCGATTCGTCCCACGAGTGTGCCCACCTCGTAGGACACGTCGGGATCTCCACGGAAGATGCGGATCGCGAGGCTGAGGCCGATAGGTTTGCGAGCGCATTTCTCCTTCCGCGGTCAAGCTTCCCCCGGGAGTTTCCGCGCGGAGCACGAATGGATTGGCAGGCCCTCGTTAGGATGAAGGAGCGGTGGGGCGTGAGCCTTCAGGCTCTAATTAGGAGAGCGTTCGACCTCAAGCTGATCTCGTCGCGTCAGTATCGTGGAGCATACATCTACATCAGCAAACGAGGTTGGCGAACGAACGAGCCCGGCGTCGTGAGCGACGAGCCCGCGGAGCTCGTAGCTAACTCGATCGCGGTAGCCGAGGAGCGACTAGGTATCTCGCCGGCAAGTATCAGCTCAGAACTCGGGTGGGATATCTCAGTGATGCGCGCTGTATCAGGGCTGACGAACATCAGTGGCGAAGTCAGCAACGTGGTTAGCATTCACGGACGGACTACCCCGCGACGGCCAGGAGCGTAGGAGTCTCTGACGTGCCCCCTCGCTTCGTGCTCGACACCGAGTGACGTCCCGAGCGTGCGAGCTAGAGCCGTCGTCCACAGGCATGGTGCGACGTTGCGGTCCACTCGATCGGGCTATTTCAGCTCCGAGGGCTCGCCTTCGGGCCGAAACCACAACTCACTAATGCGTGCGTCATCGGACTTTGGCTTCGGATCAACATCGCGCACGCGAAAGGTTGTGGGAATGTTGACAGAGTTTCCGAACACCAGCGCATGCTGCTTCGGAAGAGATGGAAGGCGTTTCAGCACGTTCTCGGAGATGAATGGTGTCATCTGACGAATGTGCGCGAGATCGTCGGGATTCTGAATCCTGTGCACAACAAAGTTGGCGCACTGCGACAGAACTGTTTTTGATAGCTCACTTGGCCGCTGCGAAGCGACGATCAGAAACAGACCATACTTTCTACCCTCCTTCGCTATGCGCTCGAACGTTCTTCCCGCGTCGATCGCGTACCGCGAAGGTCGCTCTGCAATGTATCGGTGCGCCTCCTCTAACACGAAGTTCACAGGCAACCGATTTCGCGGATCGGCCCGCCGAAGTCTCTCGAAGACGAGCCGGGCGACCACTGCGGCAGCCACCTCGACGACCTCGTCGTCTGCCTCGTTGAGATCGATTACGGAAACTTGCGCCACCTTGCAGAGGTCAGAATCGCGTCGTTCGAGGCCTAGCAGCTGCTCCACGAAGGTTCCAGGGTCCCTTTCGTAGTCACGTAGATCATCGAGTGGACTCCTCAGGAATCTGAACTCATCCCTCTCGTTGATCCACTTGAATCGCGTCAATAGCTGGGCGCAGTAGTCTCTGATCTGGCGGTTCCCGTGAGCCTCTTCGTAGAGCAGAGCCAGTTCCAGTGCGTCCTCCAAACGCCGGAACTCGAAGGGGATGTGGCGATAGCCTGGCAAATCGATGTCATCGCGAATATGTGCTTGAAGCAGGTCCACGAGAGCGTCGGCACCGACCATCTCACCGTAGCTGATTGCAATCAATGGGCTGATCGTACCCAGATTGAGATCAGGAGTATTGAAAGCCGACAGGATTCCCGTGATTCGATCCTTCTTGGTGGGACTGCCTGCTTCGCTCGTCAGGATCCCGTGGAAGCAGAGCGCCAGTACATGATTCTGGATCTTTAGAAGATCCCCTTCTGCGCCAGCACCGAAGAGACTCGTGAGCCCGAGTGCTGCTCGGAGAACAGGTTGTTGAGTTCGCTCGCTCGCCCGAAGTAGAAGCTCCCATTCCTCGACCGACATGAACCAATGGGGAATACGGAAGGATCGAATCTCGGAGGAGCAACCGATCGAGTCGCCGTCTGCACCGAGGACATACGAGCGAATCCCGATCGCCGAAGGCAGCTTCGACAGGGCCTGCCGATACTCTCCGTTGACATCAACAAGAAGGAAGGTGGCACCACGCGCCGGGTGCTCAGTCGTCTTCTCGAATAACGACTGGACGAGAGTTGCAACCGTGCACGACTTTCCACTCCCGGTATTCCCGAGAACGGCAACGTGACCGCCAAACAACTCGTCGATCTTCGCTTTCACTGCGAAACCCTCGAATACGACGGAGGTACCAATAGTTAGCGTGCGTAGACGGGTTGGGATCGAGTGGTCGATAGCGGCTGAATGGTCCGACTTGGAACTACCAACAGCTGGCTCCTCTCGAAGAGCAACGTCAAAGATTCGATCCAGTTCGTGGTCTCTGCAGTACAAGACCTCCGAGTAGAGCGACGGGAACGTGGACACGCCGAATCGAAAGCCGCCCTCTCGTTGCTGGGGAAGCGTGCCGACTGGAACAACATCAAGAAACTTGACGGAAGAAGTCTTATCCAGCACCTCTTCGGCACTGCGCGTAGCGTTTGTTGACGCATCTCTTTCGCGAAGGCCAACTACCTCGCAAACAGCATAGTCGGGGCCGGTTGGAATCATCACGAATGCACCGATGCGGGCGACGTAGTGGATGTCGTCGAAGCCCACTACCGTAAAGGTGTCACTCTGACCGTGGAGTTCGACGACTAACCGGTCGGCAGCAACCTGCACAACGTTTCCGATCGCACGACGGCGATCATCCGCGATCATCGGACTCCTCGTGGACTTCGGCTCCGAAGGGCGGAGAAATCAGCTCATGCACGACGGCCTCGACAGCATGCTCAATTTCGTCGCTGGGTGGCTCCGGCATGAAGTCGTCAACGAAAACGTCGAAGTGATGCGCGCACCGTCCGCCTGGACCTCGTCCTCCGATTAGCCAGATCCGCGGGTCGTCCAGTTCACGAAGCTTCTCGACAATCCCAGAAGAGTCAGGGGATACGAATGACACCAATCTAAACGTAGGAATCGTGAGCGCCTGAAAAATCAAGTTGTTCACGTGCTCATCGCCGAACCCGTATCCGAGTGTCACGAGAACGCTCTGATCACGGACGACGCGAGAGTGAAATTCTCTAAAGAGATCTGAGTAGGGAGCGCCAAGGCTCTGATTCTGCTTTGCGGGCGTCGGAAAAATCATCACCTCAGCACCCTCCGCGGTCGAAGGTGCCTGTAGTTCTCGGATTGGGAAGAGCCCTTCGCCTTCCTGCACCCAGTTGATGGACCCATGGAGCTTGCAAAGGTAGACGAAGCTATCGACTGCAGTCCATTTGCGACTGGAGACGTCAATCTGCTCGGCGAGCGAGTAGCGGAAGAGCGCCGGATTGAATCGACGCTCGATACTTCCCGCGAATCCGTTGCAGTATGGAATCGCCTGACGATCCATCGCGCGCTCGTTGAATAGATCGTAGTTGGTAGTGAAGATCCACGGACGCGGGAGCGCACGATCGCGGTAGATAAGCTTCCTATAGAACGACTCGTACGTGCTGAGTACAGTTTCGTCCTCAGCGAACGCGCCTGTCGAACAGAGTTCTACTATCTGCCCGACGATCTTTGCGATCAGTCCTTCGGCAGAACAAGCTGCCGCTCGGAGGTCAGCCTGTTGACTTCGATTTAATGCGAATCGATAGCTGTACAGGACCTCAAGTAGGCGCTCGAGATTGCAAGTGAAGTCGCTTTCGGTGAGATCGAGACCCACAGATTCCCGCAAGCGCGATCGCTCGGGCTCAAGCGATGGACCATCGGCCTCCGCTAGCACCTGGCGGGCCATCGGCGCCATTGTTGGTATGCCGAGCTCGTGCCCGTCCACGAGCCTTGATGAGCAACCGGAACCGAGGAGGAATGCGACGTTCCGAGCGCTCATCACGTCGTTCATGTGCTTGCGAACGGTCTCCGCCTGGTGAAGCCAATGTTCGTCGCCCTCGGAGCCAGATGGAATCTGATCGAACAGATTCGAACCGCCTTTTTGAAAGACGACATCGTTCGCCATGGTCGAGGCGTCCGTCTCGTTCTGTTGAGTCAATACGTGCTCCCGGCTGGATGACATTGGAATCGCCGTCTAGCTGCGTCCTGTTCGGCCACGGCAGTCCCGAGATCCGTGCATGGTATCTTGCCATTGTGGCGGCCATCAACGCGAAAGCAGCGTCCAGTTTCCGTGCGCTAGATGATCTCAGCCCGCACGTTTGCGGATCGGATCTGTGCATCTACCTGACCCACGGAGGCATCTGAACAGCCGAGTGGTTGTTGGGTACGGTTTCGAGGCACCCGTTCGAGTTCACAGTCTGCTTATCCAATGTCAACTGACGACGGCAACCGACGAGTTTGGATCCCGATTTATCCGGTGGACGTCGAGGCTCTCGAGAACCTCCTCGTGGAGGCGGATCCCTTCGTAACGGAGATGATCGAGATTGATTCTCCATACTCCCTCATCGAGTACGTAAATCACGAACATGTAGGCGGAGTCCCGATTACGGCAATACTTGATCGCAATCTGATATCGAGAGCGGTTCGCCTGGCACTAGGCGGCGTCGTCGATCACTCTACAGCCGCATCACACACCGATCGAGCCGCGGCAGCATGCATGGCGTTCTTGATCACGGCGAAGATCGAGATCGAACCGAACATCTCTCTGTATGAGCTCGCCGAAACGAAATCCGTGAACGACGCGAATGCACAGCTCACCGATTTTCGAGTTGCCGACCATATCCACCCCCAAGCATATCTCGATGTTGCTCTTGGCCGTGCCGAGAGGATCGAAAACTGGGTACGGGATGAGGCAATCGATGTCGTGAACAGGCGAGTCGGAGGACGTGATCATGTAGATCTCGGCTCACCATTGCTCCACTGGAAGAGGCATCGGACCGCATTGACGCGCCTCGCGATTCTTGACCGTCAAGAGACGTCTGGGTTCAAGAATCTTCAGAAGTTCATCGATTGGTCGCTCGAGCCCGGATTTTTCGATGCTCTTGCGATCACGTTTGCGGTCGCGCTCTTTGGTCGGCATCGAAGCAGAAGAATGCTCCGGGGAATCCGATCTCGCGATCACGAACGCTGCGAAGCGGCCATCCGAAACACAGCGTGGGACCTCACGTATATCTCCTATTGGGAGGCTCGCGCGAAGAGCACGGAGGGCAGCCGGCTTTGGATGTTCATTACGAACGATCGAGTCTGCCGACAGATTGCGAGGGCAGCCGTCGGAGATGATCGAAACGTTCATTTGATCTTCGCCGAGCATTGGCCGCCACCAGAAGCGAGCGCACTCTATGAGCACTACGCGAAAGCGGTAGAGGAGATGCAGGCAATGGGAACGCAACGATTTCGAGATTTCGAGGCGATCCAGATGTCGCTCGATCTCGAGCTCTCTCGCTGCTTCGAAGGCCCCTAGGCCCAGGTCTCGAACCGAACCTGCGGATACCCGAATGGTGTCCCTGCCGCCGGCGTCCGATTGCTGAAGTCGATGAATAGGCTGGGGAGATGCTCGCGTTGGAAACAAGCGCCTCACGCATGCTTGCGCCGCGGAAGGCGCGCCTGATTCCGGTTAACGGTCCGAACCACCGACAACCATTCTTGGCGGGATCGGTCCAGAGGCTGCACAGGCGGCGAATCCGAACCGCCGGAATTGCCAGCAGAGATAGAGGGGGCACGTCGTGCCTACCGACCCGGATACGCTCCGTCTCCGGTTCGGATTCGCTAGCCCCAAGACCCTAAAACCCCGCGAAACCGCGGGATTTTCTCGATCGCCCTCGGGTTCTCTGGCGAGAGTCTCTGCTTCCGCAGACTCAGTGGCGGAGAGGGAGGGATTCGAACCCTCGATAGGGGTTACCTATACACCCTTAGCAGGGGCGCGCCTTCAGCCACTCGGCCACCTCTCCGCGGCCGCACAGAGTACCGAAAGCCTCGCCGATCGCGAGTCCGAATCGCGCCAACTGCCCGGGATGGCGTGTTTTTTCGGCGACCCGAGGCCCGCGTTGGCCATCCGGCGTAGGCTTGTCCGGCCCCCGTGACCGCCGACCAGGAGTCCGAATCGATGCCGCCCGAAGCCGACGCCGCGACCGGCCTCTTCGTCGTGTTCAGCCGATGCAACGACGCCCGGCGGATCCCGGATTGGAACCGTTGGATGGTGGAGACCCACGTCCCCGCGATGGCGGAGACCCCGGGCGTTCGCGCCGGATCCCACTGGGCGCTCAGCGTCCAGCCCACGCCCGGCATGCCGTCGGTCGGGTTCTCGCACGTCACGCTCTACGAGCTCGACGCCGCCGACCTCCGCGCGACGGCTTCGTCGCTCGAAGAGCGAGAACGCGCGCTCCGGGGAAGCGGCGGCTTCGATCCGAACCACTGCGTGATCGAGACCGATCTCTTCGAGACCCATGGACGCTGGAACGCGAAGCCCCTGCCCTCGTCCGAACTCACGGGACACATCTTCGCGACCGTCGGATGCAACGATCCGGACGTCGAAGACGAGTGGGATCGCTGGAACGACGACGAGCACATGCCGGACATGCTCGCGTCCGACGCGTTCACCGGCGTGTCCCGGTGGCGTCGGGTCGATCAGGGCGGACGACGCGCGAGGTGGCTGACGCTCTACGACGTCGGGCCGATCGGGGTCGAGGCCGCGGTCGAACGATCCGCCGCCGTCATGCCCGGGATCGTCGCGGCCGGTCGCAAGCATCCGGCGCACGTGGGCGCTCTGACCGTCACGCTCGTCCGCGCGGACACCTGACACTGGCTCCGCTCAGGCGCCGCCGTCTCTCCGAACCCGCTCGAGCCCCGGCCGCTTCGCCTCGCGTCCGTCTCCCGACGACACGCCCCGGATCATCCGGCCGATCTTCGGCACGACGTAGCTCGCGATCCACGCCGCCTCGCTCGCCGCCGCCCCGAGCCGACCGCGCGCCGGAGCATCCGGCAGCTCCTTCTGCCAGGACGTGTCCCCGTCCTGCGCGAACGCCGAGAACATCGCCGCCGCCAGCCGCGCATGCCCGTCCGGATTCAGGTGGATCCGGTCGCCGGCCCACAACCGCAGATCCGCCGCCATCGGAAACGGCTCGAGCTCCGCGACGAGGACCCCGTGCCGCGACGCGGCCTCGCGGATCCGCGCGTTCAACGCCTGCAACCGCGGGGCGACCCGCGCGGTCAGCCCGGTCGACGGCAAGGGGAACGTGCACACGATCACCCGACAGCCGATTCCCACCAGCGCCGCGTACATCGCCTCGAGATCCGCTGCGACCGCATCGACGTCCGCGCCGGGGCGGATCACATCGTTGACCCCCGACATGACGGACGCGAGGTCCGGCTCGAGCGCGAGCGCGGGTTCGAGCTGCGTCCGCCGGATCTCCGCGGTCCGCTTTCCCCGCACGGCGAGGTTCGCGTAGTGCACGTCCGGATGGTGCTTGGCGACCGTTTCCGCGAAGCGATCCGCCCATCCGCGCGGGCCCCCGTCCGGATGGTAGTCGTGCAGACCTTCCGTCTGACTGTCTCCGAGCGCAACGAAACGATCGACGCGGGGGATGTCTTGCACGCCTCGACCTCGGATGCGACGAGGCACCCGACGCGCCTCGCCTGCCCCCATCCGTAGCAGCTTTCCGCTGCCAGCGGCCGAGACGTGCGGTCCGGAGGGCGGCTAGCCTCCGCTTTCGACGCCGACGGCCGGGGGCGCCGCCTGTCGGGCGCGCGCTTCCGCCGCCTCGGCGGCCTCGGTCGTCTCAACGTGTGCTTCGAGCACGCGCCGCAACCGATCGAGCGTCGCGACCGGCAGGCCGCCGATTTCCGCTTCCATCGCCCGCGCCTGCGCGGCGAGCGCGGCCGACTCCACCGCGAGCTGCCCGAGCCGACCGTCGACGACCTGCGCGAGCTCGAGGCTCGTCTCTGCGTTCGTGTCGACGCGGGTCGAGAGCGAGGTGAGCTCGACGCCGAAGTTCTCCAGGCGCTCGGCGAACGCCGCGAGCTGCTCCCGGTCTTCCTCTCTCGCCTCGCGAACCGCGGTCTCGACCTGCGAGACGACCGTCTCTTCGAAGGAGCGGCGGATCTCGCGCTCGCGCTCTTCGATGGTCTCGAGCGTGACGAGGGTGAGCGCTGCACCGGGTCCCGACTCGGGCGCGAAGGGGAGGCTCGTACAGCCGGTCAAGGCCGGAGCCAGAATCGCCGCGAGAAGCCATGATCGCATGGGGACACCTCCTTCTCTGGAAGCAAGTTCAGAAGCGAATCGCGAAGCCGGCGCTGAAGAGGCCGAAGTCTAGGCCGTCGAGGTCGCCGCCGGGGGCCACGTAGGCGGCGTCGAGGTTCACCACGAAGTTCTCCGACAGGTAGAAGTCGAGACCGATCGACGGCCGGACGACGGCCTCGGTCGTGCGGTCGGAGACCTCCGAGCCGTCGGCGAGGGTTCCCTCGACCTCCGCGCGGATCGCGCCGAGCCCCAGGCCCGCGTAGGGCTGAAACGCACCGGTCAACGCGTAGACCTTCGGCCCGACGGTCACGAGGAAGCCGTCGAGGGAAGCCTCCTGAAACGTCGTCGCCGCATCCTTGGCGGTGGCGTCGAAGCCCTGCAGGATCTCGCCGCGCGCCTCGACGCCCACGTGTGGGTGGAAGCGGTAGCCGGCGAAGGCGGCCACGCCGCGGCTGTCGTCGACCGTGAAGCTCGGGGCATCGAAGCTCTCGACGGCGTAGATCCCGGACGCGCCCGCGTAGAAGCCCGCACGTGAGAATCGCTCGCGGTGGACACGGAGCGCTTCCTTGACCTCGAAGGCCTTCTCCCGCGCAACCCGGGCAGCCTCTTCCGCGCGCTCGGCGGACGCTTCGGCGCGGTCGATTGCCTCCTCGAGCGTCGGGTCCGTGGCCGCAGCATCTTCCGGCGGAGCTTCTTCGGCGCTAGGCGCCGTCTGCGGGGTCGCCTCCTGGGTTGCCTCCTCCGCGGCGGCGCCTTCCCGACGAAGTCGTTCGAGAATCACCGAGATCTCTTCGACCGCCGCGTCCGCCGTCGCCGCCGCGCCCTCGGCCGCGTCCGCATCCTGTGCCGCCGCGGGTCCGGCCGCGCAGACGCAGAAGAGGACGACGAGCGCCGCCGCGCGCGAGGGGCGCGCGGCCGACTGCCGAACGCCATCCAGGAAGAAGAAGACTCGCTCCCAACCGTTGTCCCGCACCATCGGGTCCTTTCCGAGGCGTCCGGCAACGACGCCTTCTAGAGGACCATACGAATCGTGTGGCGAGGGTTACGAAGAATCGATCTCGGATTGGAACGGTTGCGAACCCGAATGAATCGATCATTGAATCAAGCCCCCCCGCACAAACGCAAAGCGCCGCCGTACCGAACCGGTACGACGGCGCCTCGAATCAACAGCCGCGATCGTCTACGAACCGCCTTCACCGAACGCCCGCGGAGCCAACGGCCCCCCGTCGTGGCTCCAGACTCGCCGAGCGCCCGCAGGCGAAGGTTCAGTCGAACATGATCACCTGGCGCGCCGCTTCGCCCTTGCGCATCGCGTCGAACGCTTCGTTGACCTCTTCGAGCGGGATGCGCGAGGAGATCATCTCGTCGATGCGGAGACGGCCGTCCAGGTAGAAATCGACGTAGCGCGGCATGTCGAACTGGAAGCGGTTCGAGCCCATCATCGAGCCGGTGATCTTCTTCTCCTGGAGCGTGAGGTCCGAGGCCGAGATCTGGACGGTCTGACCGACCGGGAGTACGCCGACCAGCACGGTCGTGCCGCCGCGGGTCGTCATCTGGACCGCCTGCTCGATCGTCGGCACGAGGCCGATGCACTCGAAGACGTAGTCCGCACCGCCGCCGGTCAGGTCCATCACGGCCTCGAGCGCCTTCCCGTCGGATGCATCGACGCAGTCGGTCGCGCCGCAGTCGCGGGCGAGGTCGAACTTCCAGGGCTGAGCGTCGACCGCGATGATCCTGCCGGCGCCCGTGATGCGCGCGCCCTGGATCGCGGAGAGGCCGACGCCGCCGCAGCCGATCACGACGACGGTGTCGCCCGCGCGGATGTCGACCGTGTGCAGCGCCGCGCCGACGCCCGTCGTCACGCCGCAGCCGATCAGGCACGCGCGGTCGAGGGGCATGTCGTCGCGGATCTTCACCACGCTCATGTCGGTCGTGAGCATCTTCTCCGCGAACGAAGAAAGGCTCGTGAACTGCATGACCGGGTTGCCGTCCTTGTCGGTCAGCGCCGGGGTCAGGTTGCCGCCCGGACGACCGGTGAAGCCGGCCGTACAGAGATAGGGACGGCCGCCCGTGCAGAACTGGCAGGTTCCGCAGTAGCGCGAGAGGCAGGCGATCACGTGATCGCCTTCGGCGACGCTCGTCACGCCCGGGCCGACCTTCTCGACGATGCCGGCGGGCTCGTGGCCGAGCACGCACGGGGGCGGCAGCGGAAGACCGCCTTCGATCACGTGGAGATCGCTGTGGCAGATGCCACTCGCGACGGTCTTGACGAGGACTTCGCCGGGACCGGGATCGTCGATGTTGAGCTCCTCGATCTCGAGGGGGGCGTTGTTCGCGCGCATCACGGCGGCCTTCATGGCGTTCTCCTGCGTAGATTGCGTGTATGTAGATGTAGGTATAGAAGGAAGAGCTGCCCGGGCAGCGCCGAAAGCCTCGCAAACCGCGACCGGCCGGGCCAGCGTCCGGGCTATCTTCGCAGTCACGCGTGCGCTCGCCGCGCCCAGGAGATCGCCTTGTCCCCGTCCTCTCGCCTCCTCGTCTACGGCGCCACCGGCTACACGGGCCGACTCGTCGCCGCCGAGGCCGCAGCGACGGGCGTCGACGTCGTGCTCGGCGGGCGCGACGCGGACAAGCTTACGGCGGTCGCCGAGCCGCTCGGCTTCGAGACGAGATCGGTCGCCTTGAACGACGGCCCCCGTCTGCGCGCCGCCCTCGAAGACGTCGCGGCGGTCCTGCACATCGCCGGCCCCTTCTCCGCGACCGCCGCGCCCATGGTCGCCGCCTGTCTGGCGACGGGGACCCACTACCTCGACGTGACCGGCGAGCTCGACGTGTTCGAGACCCTCGCGCGGCGCGACGACGAAGCGCGGGACGCCGGGATCGCGCTCGTTCCCGGCGTCGGCTTCGACGTGGTCCCGACCGATTGTCTGGCGGCGTACGTCGCGGGCCAGGTCCCCGAGCCGCTGCGCCTCCATCTGGCGATCGCCGGGATGGGGAGCGGCGTGTCGCGAGGCACGGCCAAGACCCTGATCGAGTTCGTCGGTCGCGGCCTCGCGATCCGACGCGACGGCGTGATCGCGTACCTCCCGATCGGCAGCCTGCAGCGCGACTTCGACTTCGGGGCCGGGCCGGTCCGCGCGATCGGCATGCCGCTCGGCGACGTCGCGACCGCCTTCCACTCGACGGGCGCGCCGAACATCGAGACCTACATGGTCGCCAGCGGCGGCATCCCGCGCGCGCTCCGCGTGGCGCGGCTCGTCGCCCCCCTCCTTCGGCTCGACGTCGTGCAGTCCTTCCTCAAGGCGCGCGTCGATCGGGGCGCACCGGAAGGCCCGAGCGAGCAGGACCGGGCCGGCACGCGAACGACGATCGTGGCCGAGGTCGAAGGGGTCGAGGGGCAGCGCACCCGCGCGATGCTCGAGACGCCGAGCCCGTACGACTTCACGGCGACGGCGGCCCTCGCAGCCCTCCAGCAGGTCGCGCAGGGGGGGACGTCCCCCGGCTATCACACGCCCGCGACCGCGCTCGGCGTCGATTTCGTTCTCGGGCTCGAAGGATGCGTGCGGCGGGATCTCGCCGCGACCTGACGACGCGCTCGGCGCGCTCCCCCGAGAACGCGTCGTCGTGGCGACGCCGAACCAGAGAACTTAACTTCGGCGGCGTGAACTCGGCCCCAATCCTCGAGAGGGAGATCCCCGGATGAAGGCGACCCGCGGAAGCCTTCCCGCGAAGCACGCCTGGCTCGCCCTCTTCGCCGTCGGCCTCGGCTGTTCCGGATGGGCCGGCTGCGCGGACCCGAACCACCTGCTCGACCGCGATCCGGTCAATCCGGACCTCACGATCCACGTCGTCGTCGAAAATCCGGCCGGCTCTAGCGAGAAGTGGGAGGTCCGCCCGGACGGACGACTCGAGCGCGACTACGACGCCGGCGTCCCGATCGAGATCCAGTACCTGCCCTGGCCCGTCAACGGCGGGATGATGCCGCGCACGCTCCACGCCGCGGAGCTCGGCGGCGACGGCGAGCCCCTGGACGTGCTCCTCCTCGGACCTGCCGTCGCGCGCGGGACCACCCTGCGCGCCCGACCGATCGGGCTGCTTCGGGTGCTCGACTCCCTCGAACGCGACGACAAGATCCTCGCCGTTCCCGAGACGGGCGTCTTCGCGGGGATCGAAACCTGCGACGAGCTCGAGCGCCGCCATCCGGGCGTGCGCGAGATTCTGGCGCGATGGTTCGAGTACTCGCGCCCCGGCGGCGTGGTCGAGGTCCAGGGCTATGCGACGCGGGAGGCCGCGGCCCTCCTGATCGAAGACGCGGTCCGCGCCTTCGACGAGGCGCTCGCGAACGGCGCGCTGCCGAGCTGGAAGAACCCGTGACGCGATCCCCTGCGCACGCGCTCCTTCTCGTCACGCTCGCGATCGTCGTCGCGGGATGCGCGAGCGATCCGCGCTGGGCGACGACCCGGCGTCCCGACGTCCTCGACGCGGCCTCGCTCCTCGCTTCGAACGTAACCGGCCTCGAGCGGATCCTTCGCCCCGACGAAGTCCCCCCGGTTCCGGTTCGAAGGCGCCTCCGGCCGTGCTGCGGCTTCGGGTCCGGGCTGCAGGTGAAGGTCGGTCGGATGAACGTGCCCGGCGTGGCGATCGGAAACATCCGGGGCCCGAACGACGTCGGTCGCCACGTCTACGACGCCGGCCAGAACGCACAGGACGTCCTCATCGGCAGCGAGCGAAACGGCCTCGTCTACTCGTGCCGCGGCGGCTTCCTCGACATCGCCCACGTCCGCGACTACGCCGACTGGACCCTCTATCTCGCGACCGCGATCGGCCGTCGCCTCGAGACCGGCGGCCGGATCGAGCTCCCGGACTCCGAAGGCGGGCTCCGCACGATCGTCCTCCAGCCGGTCGACGCGCATCACATCGCGGCCCTCGGCCGGAGCGAACTCGCGACCGCCCTCGCCGTCTCGGTCGCCTTCCGGATGTCGGTCTGGCACGAGATCGCGACCTGGTACGGCTGGTCGAGCTTCAGCCTCTTCCCCGAGCGCGTCTCGGCCTTCTCACCCGAAGACCTCTACTCGAATCTGCTCGGTGCGAAGATCGCGAGCGCGATCATCAACTCCGGTGACGCCCTGTCCGAGACGCTCTTCAACGAAGCCATGGACGCGTGGCTCGACCAGTCCATGCGCTTCCTCGGCGCGGTCCCCGCGAGCCTCGGGGAAGAGATGATGGGCGCCGTCGACGGGCTCTGGTGGGACTCGAAGGCACGACTGCCGGACCCCGCCCTCGTCCTCCGCCGGAACTTCACGGTCGGGCTCCGTCAGGATCCCTGGACCGTCCCGCCGGATCGGATACCCGACGATCTCTCGGAACGCCTCGACGCGGCGTGCGGGACGGAGCGCGACCCGCTTCCCCTCCGCAACCCCGTTCGTCTCTTCGAGCTCGTCTTCTCCGAGATCGCCCATCTCGAGCTCGCGCTCGAGCCCGAGCTCGCGAACCACCCCGCCTTCGAGTCGTACGACGGGACCGTGACCGACGCCGCCTTCCCCGAGCTCCTCGAAGCGATTCGCCTCGAGGCCCGGGAGGAGTTCGGCACCCTCGCCGACCGCCCCACGGAGAATCCATGACGGCGCCGCCCTCCGCCGACACGCACGACGCCCCACTCGGTCCCCTCGACCGACTCCTCGCCCCCTTCGCGGAGGTGCGCGGCGGCGAGGGTCTGAGCGTCCTCGTCCTCTTCGCGAACGTCTTCCTGATCCTGACCGCCTACTACGTTCTCAAGGTCGTCCGCGAGGCGCTCACGATCGGCGGGATCGAGCTCTTCGGATTGGCCGGCGACGAGATCAAGGCGTACCTGCCGGCGGTCATGATGGTCCTGCTGATCGGGATCGTGCCGGCCTACGGAAGGCTCGTGAGCGCCGTATCGCGCAAGCGACTGCTGAACCTGACGATGGCCTTCACGATGACCACCCTCGTCGGCTTCTGGTTCTGGGGCAAGGCCACCGGCGTCGGCACCGCGATCGGCCTTTCCTTCTACGTCTACCTCGGGATCGTGAACGTCTTCCTCATCGCCCAGTTCTGGTCCTTCGCGAACGACGTCTACACCGAAGCCCAGGGAGAACGCCTCTTCGCGATCATCGCGCTCGGCCAGTCGATGGGCGCGGTCCTCGGCCCGCGGATCGCCGCGTTCGGCACCGGCCGGATCTTCGACCTCCTCCTGATCAGCGCCGGCCTCCTGGGCGTCTGCCTCGCGCTCTACCACGTCTCCGATCGACTCTCGCCAAGCCCGGAAGAGGCGCCGTCGGAGGGATCCGAGGCGACCGTCGACGACGGGCCCGAAACGCAGGACGAGGGTCAGCGCGAGCAGAGTGGCTTCGGCCTCGTGCTGCGCAAGCCCTATCTCCTGTTGATCGCGCTGATGATCCTCGTCTCGAACATCGTCAACACGACCGGCGAGTACATCCTCGCGAACGCCGCGAAGCGCCACGCCGAGACGACCGTGGCGGAGCTCCCGGTGGAGCGTGAGGAGGAGGTCGTGGCGCTGGCGACGATGCGACTCGCGGACGACCCGGGTCTCGATCCCGACACGGCGCGTGAACAGGTTCGGGCGTCGCTGCTCAAGCTCGAACGATCTTCCGCGATCGGCGCCTTCTACGGCGAGTTCTTCTTCTGGGTGAACCTGATCGGCGTGCTCGCGCAGATGTTCCTCGTGTCGCGGATCCTCAAGTACGCGGGCATCCGCGCAGCGCTCTTCGTGCTCCCGCTCGTGGCCTTCGGCGGCTATCTCGCGATCGCGCTGACCAGCTCCCTCGTGGTCCTGCGTGTCGCCAAGACCGCCGAGAACAGCATCGACTACTCCCTCCAGAACACGGTCAAGCAGGCGCTCTTCCTTCCGACGACCCGGGACGAGAAGTACAAGGCGAAGGCCGCGATCGACACCTTCTTCGTCCGGCTCGGCGACACGGTCTCTGCGGGGCTCGTCTTCGTCGGCCTCAACGTGATCGGCTTCGGCGTCGCCGCGTTCGCCTGGCTGAACGTCGCGATGATCGGCCTCTGGATCGGACTGAGCGCCGGAATCGCACGGCAGCACCGCGCCCTGACCGAGACGTCGGAGTCCGAAGACGCGAGCGAAGGCAGCGCCTCGACCGCCTGACGTGCGACCCGCGCCGCGGGCGCGCGCCTAGAAGACGAAGGCGGCGCGGATCCCGGGACCGCCCTCGACGATCGAAGGCAGCACGAAGCCGAAGGCCTCGGGCTCGCCGTCCGGGCCCGGCGCCGACTCGTATCGCAACAGGTCGAAGGGGCCCCAGGTGTCGAACCAGCCGACCGTGCCCCCGATCGCCAGGCCGGCAAGCACGTCGGTCAGCCAGTGGCGATCCGCATTCACGCGAAGCGAGGCGGTCGCCAGAGCCAACGTCGAACCCACCGCACAGGGCATCGCCCGCGCCAGCCGGGTCGAGCCCCATGCGCGCCGCTTGACCGACCAGGCGCAGGTCAAGCCCGCTCCCGTGGCCGCGAGCGTCGCGTGTCCCGAGACGAAGCTCCGAAAGCGATCGCCGCCCGGACAGGTCTCGTCGGAGCCTCCGTCCGGTCCGCACTCACGATTGAAGGGCCGCAGACGCCCCGAAGCGAGCTTGATCGACTCGGAAATCATGAGCGACAGACCGAAGGCCTCGACGAGATCCGTCGCCATGTCCCAGCTCTCCTCACAGTCGCCGGTCCGCCATTGTTGGACACCGATCGACAGGACCGGGAGGACGGCCAGGCTCGAGGCCAGGGTCACGTCGCTCGCGACGTCCGCGCGCCGCCGGTCCCCGGGCTTCTCGAGTCGGAAGTCGCTTCGGGCGTTCTCGTCGAGGGAGTTCACCGCCGACCAGCGTTGGCCCGCGTCGCCTCCGAGGCTGACGGCGCCGCCGATCAGCGCGAAGGCGACCCCGTTGTAGAGGTCCCGATTCGCGTCGGAGCGGACCCATCCGTCGAAACCGCCGTAGAACGAGTCGCAGAAGGGTTCCGCGAGCGCCGCCGAGGAGGCGAGCACGGCGACCAGGAGCGCCGCGAGCGCGAGAAGGCGAGTCACCCCACGACGAGGCAGCCCGCGCATCGACCTTCTATCTTCTCGACGGGTTCGGGCGCTCGACACGCCCGAAGACTCGGCGTCTCCGAGCGGGGCGTCAACGGGTCGAACCTTCCATGACCGGAAGATTGCCTTTTCTGCTGCGCGCCCGCCCAACCCGTTCGCCCGGATCGACGCCTCGAACCCGCGAACGAGGTAGCCTCTCCTTTCCCATGGCCAGCGATTCCCCCTCCCAGGCTCGGCTCCGTCGGGCGGCGGCCGCGACCCTCGGCACCGTGATGGCCGGGCACATGCTGCTCGAGACGGCGAACGACGCCCTCTTCCTGGCGAACGTCGCCGTCGAGCGCCTGCCCTTCATGACGATCGCCGTCGCCTTCCTCGCGCTCGGCGTCGCGCGGCTCGACGGCGGTCGGAGCCACCGCCCCGTGCTGGGCGTGCTCCAGATCACGGCCGTCATCGGCACACTGGTCCTCTGGTCCCTCGTCTCGACCGGCATCACGAGCGTCTTCTACGCCCTCTACGTGTGGTCGGGGATCATCACGAGCCTGATCGTCGTTCGCTTCTGGCTGCTCCTCGGCGACGTCTTCACGATCAGCGAGGGCAAGCGCCACTTCGCGTCGATCGCGATGGGTGGCTCCGCGGGCGCGGTCGTCGGGTCGCTGATCGCGGTGAGCGCCGCACCCAGCTTCGGCGGCGAAGGGCTGCTCGTGCTCTCCGCGGCCTGCTTCGCGCTGAGCGGAGCGGGCTGGTTCCGACTGGACGTGTCGGAAGAGGCCGCGGTCGCGAGCATGCCCGAGGCCGAAGCGCGCGTCTCGTGGTTGGAGAGTGCGAAGGGCCTCGCGCAGGACCCCTACGCGGTCCGCGTCTCGCTCCTCGTGATGACCGGCGGCATGACTCTGTCCGTCGCCGACTATCTCTTCAAGAGCGTGATCGCCGCCGAGATCTCGCCGGACCAGCTCGCCGCCTGGCTCTCGCGGGTCTATCTCGGCCTGAACCTGCTCTCGATCCTGCTCCTCGGGCTGGGCGTCACGCCGCTCCTGCGTCGCCTCGGGATCGACCGCTCGCTCGCGGTGATGCCCGCGCTCTTCGCGATCGCCGCGGCGGGGGTCCTCGCCGGCGCGACCCTCGTCTCGACGATCGGCATGAAGCTGGCGGATGGCGCCCTTCGCTACTCGCTGCACAAGACGGCGACGGAGCTCCTCTTCCTGCCGATGAGCTCCGCGGTCCGGCGAACGGTCAAGACGGCGATCGACCTCGTCGGGACGACCGGCGCCAAGGCCCTTGGCTCCCTTCTCATCCTGGCGATCGTCATGCGGCCGGATCCGCAGCCCCTCGTCGCCGGCGCGCTGCTGATCCTGGCCGGCGCCTGGATCGCCCAGGCCCTCGCTCTCCGGCAGACCTACCTGAACGTGTTCCGCCGGACCCTCGACGAGGGGTCGATCGAGACGCGGCTCGAGCACCCGGAGCTCGACCTGCAGTCGGCCGGCGCGCTGCTCCGCGCGTTGAGCGATCCCGACCCGGCGCGCTCCCTCGCGGCGCTGCAGCTGCTGTCGGAGCGCGGCCAGAGTGATCTGATCCCGAACCTCGTCCTCTATCACCCGGCGCCGGAGGTCGTGGCCGCGGCGCTCGACGTGCTGACGCGGGACGGTCGCGACGATCTCGGCCATCTGCTCCCCGTCCTGACCGATCACGACGATTCGAAGGTCAGGGCGGCGGCGGTCCGCGCGCGCTGGGCCCTCGACCGGGACGTCGAGGCGATGCGCGCCTTCGAAGCGAGCGACTGTCTCGTCGTTCGACTGAGCGCGATCGCGGGGCTCTTCTCGGTCGGCGAGGTCGGTCACGGTCGCTTCGAATCGATCCTCTCGGAGGCCCTCGCCTATCCGGAAGCGGACGCGCGGCTGGCGGCGGCCCACGCCGCGCGACTCTACTACGACCCGGTCTATCGCGAGACGCTGGTGCTGCTCGCCCGCGACGCGGATCTCGAGGTCGCGCACGCGGCGGTCCACGCGATGCGCGGGAGTCGCGACGAGTGGTTCATCCCCGAGCTCGTCGACCTGCTCGTCGTGCGCGGCATCCGCGGGGACGTCCGTCGCGCGCTCGTCGCCGCCGGGCCGCCCGCGATCGACGAGCTCGCCAGGCGACTCGGCTGCGACAAGACCGGGATCGCGGTCCAGGCGCAGATTCCGCGGACCCTCGCGCGCTTCCACTCCCGTGAAGCTGCCGAGCAGCTGATCACTTCGCTCACCCGGGTCGAGAGTGGTCTCGTCCGCTTCCGGATCCTGGCCGCGCTCGAGACGCTCCTCGACCGGCGCCGGACCGGCGACGAAGCCTCCCGCGACCTCCGCAAGGCCCTCGACCTGTCGCCCCTCCAGAGCGAGTTCGATCGCACCCTCGCCCGAGCCCAGGAGATGTGGGCGACGGAGCAGGGCCTCGCGATCGCGCAGGCGAGCCACCCGACCCATCGCACCGTCGGCGGCGAGCTCCTCGTCGACGTGCTGCGCGACAAGCGCGCCCTCGCGGTCGGTCGGCTCTTCCGGATGCTCGCGCTGCTCCATCCGAACGAGGACTTCCATTCGATCGAGGACGGGCTGCGCACGGGGGACGTCTCGGAGCGCGCCGCCGCCGAGGAGATCGTCGAGACGGTCCTGCGTGCGGACGTCGCAGCTACGCTCCTCGCGGTCACCCGGGGCGAGGGCGCCGTTCCGTCCGGACTCGCGAGCGTCGCCGGCTTCGACGAGCACTATGCGAACCTGCTGGGTCACGTCCTCGAAGACGCGAGCGCGACCCTCCGAGCCGTGGCGCTCTATCACGCGGACGAGATCGGGCACATCCCCGCGGCGGCCGCAGCGCCGGAAGCGACGCGACCGGCGACCGCGGGCGCGACCGGCGCGACCGGCGTGGTCGCGCGCGGTCGCGAACGCGGGCTCGCGGCGATCCGAGATCTCTTCGACCGGGACGCGGGCGAAGCGCAGAAGGCGATGGGGTGAGATGGCCCGACTGCCCCTCGTCTCGCCCCTCGACCGGATCCTCTTCCTGAAGGCCCAGCCCTATCTGGTGGGCCAGACACCCGGGGTCCTGACCGCGCTCGCGTCCTACACCGAAGACCGATTCCATGCCGCGGGCACCGTGGTGCGTCCGGCGAGCAAGCGCTTCGACGAGATCCTCTTTCTCGCCGAGGGCGCCGTCGAGATCCTCGAAGCCAGCGCGCGACGGATCGAGGCACCTGGCGTGATCGGCATCCCACACGCGGCGACCGGAGCGACCGAAGCGCCGGAGATCCATGCCGCCGAGGACACGTTGCTCCTCGCGATCGCGACGGCGGACATGGATCAGATCCTCGATGATCATTCTGCGCTCCTGATGAACTTCTCCCTTCGGACGGCCGAGCAGTTCCTCCACGTAGAGCGTTCTCTCGGCGATCAGCGACCGGAGATCCCGGCGTTCTCCGAAGAAGACGGCGCCGGTACTCCGATCGAGCTCGACCTCGTCCACCGCCTCGCCCGCGCGCGACGCGCCCCCTTCTTCGCCGAAACGAACCTGTCCGTCCTCGGCCAGCTCATCCGCTACGAAGAGGTCCGCCGCATCCAACCCCAGGAAGCGCTCTGGGAGATCGGTGATCCCATCCAGGAGATGACGCTCGTGCTCGACGGGAGCTTCGAGAGTCGCGGTCCGTTTCCGGTCACCAACGCCCGGGCGGGGGCGGTGATAGGCGCATACGATATTCTCTCGGAGGGCGATCGCGAGGAATCGTGGGTCGCTCGGAAGCCCAGCCGGGTCCTCGACATCTCACGCAACCATTTCATCGACGTCTTCGAAGACTACCCCGAGTTCGCACGCGCCTATCATGCCTACTGCGCGAGAGCGACCCTCGACGCCTGGGATCGCGCGGCGCGCCTCGAGAGACTCGACGTCCAGACCGCAGATCACACGACCTGAGGAGGGACCCTTGATCGCGACCGCCCTTCCCCGACGTCTTGCTGCCGGCGGGATTCTTCCGCTTCTCGCGTCCGGACTGGTCTGTCTCGTCTTCGCGGCTCCCGCCTTCGGACAAGCGGAGGCGGACGAAGCGCCGAACGACACGGTCCGGGTCGCAGCCAGCGACCGGTACAAGGCGGGCCGCGTCTATCGCTGGGCGCTCGGCGGCGGCTACCGCGATCTCTGGGAAGCGCCGATCCTGCTTCCGCTCCTCGACCTCGAGAACGAAGGCGGCGGCCTCGAGCCGGTCGGACGCTTCGGCGGACTCCAGACCGCGGTCCTCGGGCTGAAGGGAGAGGACGGCGGGAGCTACACCTTCCGCGGCACGGACAAGGACCCCTCCGCCGTCCTCGACGATCTGCTCCGGGACACCCTCGTGCAGGTGATCGTCCAGGACCAGATGGCAGCACAGCATCCGGGCGGCCCCGTCGTCGCCGGCGCGCTCACCCGGGCGGCGAACGTGCTCACGATCGACGAACGCATGGTCGTCGTCCCCGACGATCCGCGCCTCGGCGAGTACCGCGAAGAGTTCGCGGGGATGGTCGGGACCTATTTCGTCTATCCGCAGGCGGCGGACGGAACGCGGCCCGGCTTCGAGGGCGCCGTCGAGATCCTCGATCACGAAGCGCTCTACGAACGACTGCGCGCCGATTCGCGATTCGCGGTCGACGAGCGGGCCTTCCTCCGTGCGCGCCTCATGGACCTCCTCCTCGGCGACTTCGACCGCCATCGCAAGCAGTGGCGCTGGGCGAAGGTCCCGGGTGAAGAGGCCGTCCAGCCGATCCCCGAAGATCGCGACCAGGCCTTCGTCCGCTACGACGGCATCGCCCAGCGGATCATGAAGGTCTACATCCCGATCCTGCAGAACTACGGTCCGGACTATCCGGGAGTGAAGGGCCTGACCCTGCACGGTTGGGAGCAGGACCGTTGGTTGCTGCCCGCGCTCTCGTGGAGCGACTGGACGGAGGTCGCCGCCGAAATCCAGGCGAGCCTGACCGATGCGGTGATCGACGCGGCGGTCGACCGACTCCCGCCCGAGTACGAAGCCCTCGACGGCGAACGCCTGCGCACCGACATCAAGGGTCGCCGGGACCACCTTCCCGAGATCGCGCGCAGCTTCTACGAGCACCTGGCGCGCGAGGTCGACGTCCGGCTCTCGTTCGCCGCAGAGCGCGTCGAGGTGGTCCACGGGAGCGACGACCGCATGCGCGTGACGGTCCGCGCCCTCGCCGGCGATCCGGCGGCGCCGATCTTCGACCGGACCTTCGATCCCGACGAGACGAAGGAGGTCCGGCTCTATCTCGGCGGCGGCGCCGACCACGTCGTCGTCGAGGGCGGCCCGGGATGGATCCGGCTGCGGGCGATCGTCGAGGCCGACTCGAAGACGATCGACGTCCGCGGCTCGACCCACACCCGGATCTACGACCCCGAGAACCGCGCCGCGATCAAGCTCGGCGCCAACACCCGCGTCGACCGACGCCCCTATGTTCCGCCGCCGCCGGACTCCGGTTTCGTCGACGTCGAAGACGTTCCGCCGCGGGACTGGGGCAGCGACACGATCCCGCTCCCGGAGTTCGGTTTCCAGCCCGACGTCGGGGTGTTCCTCGGCGGCGCGGTCGCCCATACCCGCTACGGCTTCCGCAAGGATCCCTGGTCCAGCAAGCACAGCCTGGGCTTCGGCTGGGCCTTCGAAGCGAGTGCGCCCCGCGTCCGGTACCGCGGCCAGTTCCGTCCCGAGAACCGCGACGTCGTCGCCCAGCTCGACCTCCAGTACTCGGGGATCGAGGTCGTCCGCTTCTACGGCTTCGGCAACGAGACCCGCGACCGCGGCAACGACCGTTTCTTCCGCGTCCGCAACGAGCGCTACGACGTCGCCCTCCAGGCCGTCCAGCCCTTCTTCGACGATCGACTGAAGATCCGGGGCGGCGCCGACTTCCGCATCTCCCGAACGCGCAACGGCACGCGCCGGATCGACCAGGACCTGCCCTACGGCAACAACGACTTCCTCGCGCCCGGGGTCGTGGCCGGGCTCCAGTGGGATACTCGAAAATCGGTCGAGACGACGAAGACCAACCTCCAGCTCCCGTTCCTCGACAACCCCGCCGCGGGCTACCCGACGAGCGGCTTCCTGATCGATCTCGCCGCCCGCTTCGCGCCACCCCTCGCCGACGTCCGTCAGAGCTACGGCTCGATCCGCGGCTCGATCGCCGGCTTCTTCTCTCTCGGCGAGACCGATCGCGTGACCCTCGCCCTCCGCGCCGGCGGGACCGAGACCTTCGGCCAGACCCCCTACTTCGACCTCGCGACGATCGGCGGCGGTCGCTTCTTCAGCGGCGACGCCACCAACCGCGGCCTACGCTCCCAGCGCCTGACCGGCGACTCCGCCGTCTTCGGCAACGCGGACCTGCGGATCGTGCTGGGTCGCGCCAAGCTGATCGTGCCCGGCGACTACGGGATCCACGGCTTCTTCGACGTCGGTCGCGTGTTCTTCCACGACGAGGGCTCCGACGAGTGGCATCCGACCGGCGGCGGGGGCGTCTTCTTCTCGCCGCTCCTGCGGACCAACACGCTCAGCCTGTCGGCGTCGGGCGGACCGGAAGAGACGCTCATCTACTTCCGGATCGGCTTCCACTACTGACGCGCGACGCGTTTCCGATCGCCTGCCACGACGGAAGGGCGTCGCGCTCGATCCCCGCGTAGGCGATCGCGCGCGCTTCCTCGAAGTCGAGATCCGTCTCGAGGAGCTCGTCGATCGTCCAGCCCTCGTCCTCGAGCAACCAGGCGACGGCCAGACGATACGGCGCGTAGACGCCGTGGGCCTTCATCATGGGGAGATCCGCGTCCTCGCGTCCGATCTTCGCGTAGAGCGCGCTCGCCGACTCCGGGCGCATGCCGACGTAGTCCGCGAGCCCTTCGATGACCCACTCCGGTCGGAGATGGAAGCCGAGTCCGCCGACCCGGCGGATCGTCATCACGTGGGTCAGCTCGTGGGCTCCGTAGTAGGCGAGGGTTCGCGGCGGCTTCGTCCGGTAGCCGGTCGGTCCGATCAGCGAGTCGGCCTCGAAGTCGGCGCCGGAGAAGAAGGCGTGGCCCCGGGTGACCGGAGGCGCGACGAAGCCGCCTGCGGTCCCGGGCGGCACGATCCAGAGCCATGAACGGACCCAGTCGCGTTCGACCACATAGATGGGCAGCGAAGCGTCCGGCGGACCGAGGGGCGATCGCGCGAGTCTGCGTTCGATCTCCTCGAGGACGGCCATCGCGGGCGCCACCGGGATCGGCGCATCCGAACGGAACGAGAGGTTCCCACGCTCGATGCGGTGTGCGAAGAGCGGACTGGGATGGAGGAGCGGTGCGGCGACGAAGAGCGCGAAGACGAGACACGCGCCCAGACCGACGAGAAGCGCCCGCGCTTTGCGCGAGATCGTCGCCTTCGCCATCGACGCGCCCCTGCTACTCCCCCGTGAAGACCGGCGGACGCTTCGCGATGAACGCCTTGGGTCCCTCGACGGCGTCCTTCGAGGACATGACCTTCATCCCGTGCTGCATCTCGATCTTGAACGCTTCCTCTTCGGGCATCGACTCGGTCGCGCGGAGCGTGGCGAGGATCCCCGCGACGGCGAGCGGGCCGTTGCTCGAGATCCGGTCGGCGATCTCCCGTGCCTTCGCGAGCGCCTGCCCGTCCGGGACGACGTGGTTCACCAGGCCGAGCTCGTAGGCGCGCTTCGCCGGGAGGTCTTCTCCCGCGAGCAGCATCTCCGCCGCGATCGCGTAGGGGATCTGTCGCCGCAGCCGGACCGCCGAGCCCGCCATCGGAAAGAGCCCGCGCTGGACCTCGGTCACGCCGAACATGGCGCTCTCGCCGGCGACCCGGATGTCGGTGCCCTGGAGGATCTCGGTTCCGCCCGCGCGCGCGAAGCCTTCGGCCGCCAGGATCACGGGCTTGGTCGGGCGGTAGGTCTTGAGCCAGCAGCCCATCGTGATGTCCGGGTTGTCGAAGACCCGCTGCATCCAGTCGTTCTCGGCCTTGCCGGTCCGGAGCTTCGGGATCTCGGACAGGTCCATGCCGGCACAGAACGTGTCGCCCTTCCCGGTCAGGATCGCGACCCGGATCTCCGGATCCTCGTCGAGCTGGACCCACGCGTCGTAGACCCGACACATCACCTCGCAGTTGAAGCAGTTGCGCTTCTCGGGCCGGTTGAGGGTCACGGTGAGGACGTGGCCGTCCTTTTCGACGAGTACGGCGGGTTCGGACATGGGGCGGGCTCCTGACGGGTGGGCGTTCGTGGGGTGGCGAGTCTACGAGAGCACCCGGATCCTCACACCCTCGAATTCGGAAGGCAGAGCGCCGCTCCCGACCGATTCCGGAGCCGGTGAGCATCCGGGAGTTCTACCACCCCCGGGGAATTCAACCTGCCGGTGACCTGCGCCGATGGCTAGTGTCCGGGCCGTCTTCGGAAGCGGCGCCTTCTCCTCGACGAGAGGCCCCCCATCCGGTACAAAACGGCTCCACGCCCGGGCGGGTCCCCGCCCGGATGCCGATCCCCGATCGTCTAACGGCAGGACAACAGACTCTGAATCTGTGAATCATGGTTCGAATCCATGTCGGGGATCCACCTTCTCTCTCAGGCTCAGGCGGCTACGAGCGCTTCCGCTGGCCGCTGAGTCCGCCGAGACGGCCGGGTCAGGCTAGGGCAAAGCGGACGGAAGCTTCGCCCGTTCGGCCGCAATCCCGGCCCCGGCGCCCTGGTCACCCGTCCGCTTCCTTCCGCGCCCATGGCGCTGGAAGGCGAGATCACCGCCGCGGTCGAGGCCTGAGTCACGGGGGGCCCTCGGCGACGTGGCCGACCGGGTCGTGGAAGCCGCGGCCCCCGCACACCTTCAGCTGCTGACGACCGACGAGCTCGCGGCGCAGCTCGGGGTGACCGCGGTGACCGTCCGGATCCGGCGTACCCAGCGGGAGATGGGCCCGCCGTGGGTCATGATCGGCCGACTCATTCGGTACCGGGCGACTGCCGTCGAGCAGGGGCTGAACGGCCAATAGGTTCGTCTTGGCTGACGGCGCCTCATGCGGTCGCGACCTTCCATCTCGAATGGACGGGTCCAGGCCATCGATCGCGCCCGCGCCATCTCGACGTCCACCGTCACCGCCGCGCAGATCGTCGTCTCGACGCCTCTCGCCCCTGGGAAGCGCGTTCCAGCCCGCGAAACGGGAGGTCGCCATCGCGCGCATGGTGTCCAGGTCCGATCGCGCGTAGCGAACATGCGGTTCCGACTTGGGGGCCCACCCAGTCTGCGCCGCTACGCCACCCCCTGCATCCGCGAATAGGGCAGCTCCGCCGCACGGCTCGGCGGCAGGCCGTAGTACCGCTTGAACTCGCGACTGAACTGACTCGCGCTCTCATAGCCCACCCGGTGAGCGGCAACGTAGGCGGGCTCGCCCTTGAAGGTGATGAGGTTGCGCGCGGTGCTCAGGCGGAGCTGCTTCAGGTACTGGAGTGGCGACTCTCCTGAGACGTCCTTGAAGGTTCGCTGGAAGGCCGACCTGCTCATCCTGGCGATCGAGGCGAGCTGATCCACGCCGATCCGTTCGTCCAGGTGCTGCTCCATGTAGCTCATGGTCGCGGAGATTCGCGCCAGCTTGCTGTCGGTGCGCGCGAGAGAAGCCAGGACGCGGCCGTCCTCGGAGCGCAGCACAGCGAAGTAGAGTCGCGAGAGAGCGCCGGAGCCGAGCGCCTCGCAGGCGACGGGGTCGTGAAGCAGGTCGACGAGCGCGCCGACGGCGCTCCGGACATCGCCGGTCATTCGCGCCGAGACGATCGAACGCTCGACGAGCGGAATGTCCGCTTCCTTGCCGCCGTCGCCTGATTCCTCCCGGAGGAGGTGGACGAGCCGCTGGAGCTCGCGGTGGTCGATCGCGACGTGGACGCCGAGCACGGGCTCTTCACTCGTGGCAAGGGTCTCGCATCGCATCGTCGCGTGATTACTCAGGATCAGATACCGATCACCACCCGTGCGAATCTTCATGTCGGCGGCGACACCGAGCTTGTAGCCCTGCAGCACGAAGCCGAGCCCGTTCTCGTAGAGGAGCGGGCAGGCGGCTTCGTGGTCCGCGGCGCGGAAGATCTTGACGCTCGGAAGGGGCGTGTCGCGATAGCCGTGCCCGTCTGCGAAGCCGAGTCGCTCGCAGAGCGATCCGATCGTTCTCTCCGGCATGGGCGGCACCTCCTCGACGACTCGTCTCCGAATTGGCGCGTTCCGGCAAGTATAGGAACAAAATCGAGGCCGGAAAGCGTCGATTCTGGCGCGATCAGGCAACATCGGGATCTCGGTCGGCGTGCGTGGCCTGCTCGTTCGCTTTCGCCTCGCCGCCCGGCCGCAGCAGCCGCCGCGGGTCGCGGCACAGGACGTAGAAGAGCGGCGTGAAGACGAGGCCCATGATCGTGACGCCCAACATGCCTGAGAAGACGGTGATACCGAGGGACCGGCGCATCTCGGCCCCGGGGCCGGACGCGATCACGAGGGGCACGACGCCGAGGATGAAGGAGAACGCGGTCATCAGGATGGGTCGCAGACGCAGTCGGGCGGCGTCGAGCGCCGCTTGCTCGGCGGTCTCGCCTTCGTCCTCTCGCTGTTTGGCGAACTCGACGATCAGGATCGCGTTCTTCGCCGCGAGGGCGACCAGCACGATCAGACCGACGCGAACCAGGATGTTGTTGTCCCAACCGGTGATCCAGACGCCGAACATCGCGAAGAGCAGACACATTGGAACGATCAGGATCACGGAGAGCGGGAGGCTCAAGCTCTCGTACTGCGCGGCCAGCAGGAGGAACACGAAAAGCGCGGCAAGGGCGAAGACGGCCAGCCCGCTGTCGCCGGCCAGCTTCTCCTGCAGCGCGAGCTCCGTCCACTCGTAGCCGAATCCGTCTGGAAGGGACGCGTCCGCGATCGATTCGAGCCGCGCGATCGATTCGCCCGTACTCGTCCCCTCGGTCGGATTCGCGTAGACGGACGCCGCCGGGAAGAGATTGTAGTGGCTCACCCGGTACGGCGCGGTGCGGAACTCCGCGCGCGCGACGCTGCCGAGAGGGACGGCCTCGCCCTGCGCGTTGCGCGTGCGGAGATGCAGGAGGTCGCGGGCCGACTGTCGGTAGGGCGCGTCGGCCTGCGCGGTCACACGGAACGTTCTTCCCAGGTAGTTGAAATCGTTGACGAAGGCGGAGCCGAAGTACACCTCGACCGCCTCGAACACGCCCGAGATCGGGACGTTCAGCCGCCGCGCGCGTTCCCGGTCGACGTCGAGATAGAGCTGTGGTGTCTGGTTGTCAAAGAGCGTGAAGACGCCGGTCAGCTCGCTCGACTCGCTGGCGGCGTCGACGATCTCGTTCGTCGAGTCTTCGAGGAGCCGAAGACCCCGTCCGCGCCGATCCTGAACCATCATCCGAACGCCGCCCGCGTTCCCGATCCCACGCACCGGCGGTGGCTCGATCACGAGGACGAAGGCCTCGTCCGTCGTCTCCGCGACTTCCCACATCCGATCGATCAGGTCGCGGTAGTCGATTCCGGCGGCATCACGCTCGTCAAAGGGCGCGAAGGTCGGGAAGATCGTCGCCGAGTTGGGCGCGTTCGTGAAGGTCGCGCCCGAGAATCCGGCGAAGCCGACGGCGTTCTCGACACCGTCGATCGATAGCAGGCGTCGCGTGACCTCCTGCGTGACGCGGTCCGTCCGCGCGAGCTCGGCGCCCGAAGGCAGCTCGATCGAGATGATCGCGTAGCCCTGGTCCTGGGCGGGGATGAAGCCGCCGGGGACGACGCCGAACTGGAGCGCAGCGAGAGCGAGCAGAACGACGTAGACGATGCAGGCGAGCATCGCCTTGCCGAGTAGACGCCCGACGAACGCGCCGTAGCGTTCCGAGAACCGCTCGAGGCCGCGATTGAATGGAAGGAAGAGCCGTCCGAAGGGCGTCGGGTCCTTCGCTTCCTGCGGCGCTTCGAGGAGCAGCGCCGCGAGCGCCGGGCTGAGCGTGAGCGAGACGAACACGGAGATCATCGTCGCGGAGGCGATCGTGAGGGCGAACTGTCGAAAGAACTGGCCGGTGATTCCCGTGACGAACGCGGCGGGAACGAAGACCGCGACGAGCACGAGTCCAAGCGCGATCAGGGCACTTCCGACCTCGTCCATCGTTCGGTGCGCTGCCTCGCGCGCGCCGAGCCCTCCCCGCATGTTCCTCTCGACGTTCTCGACGACGACGATCGCGTCGTCGACAACGATCCCGATCGCGAGGACCAGACCGAAGAGCGAGAGGTTGTTGAGGCTGAATCCGAATGCAGAGATCACCGCGAAGGTCCCGACGAGCGAGACCGGAATCGCGACCACGGGGATCAGCGCAGCGCGCCAGCTCTGGAGGAAGATGACGATCACGAGCACCACGAGCGCAATCGCCTCGAAAATGGTCTGGATCACGGCGTCCACCGACTCCGCGATGAACGCCGTCGGGTCGTAGGCGATCGCGTACGCGAGCCCGGGCGGGAACTCCTCCGAGAGGCTCTGCATCGTCGCACGCAACGCGGCGGCCGTCTCGAGTGCGTTCGTTCCGGGCGTCTGGGAGATCGGGAGAGCGATGGCGGGCTGGTTTTCGAGGTAGCCCCGCGTGAGATAGCTCTGGGCGCCGAGCTCGATTCGGGCGACGTCTCCGAGGCGCACGATTCGTCCGTCGTCCTCCGCCTTGACGACGACCCGCTCGAACTCGTCCGGCGTGATCAATCGCCCCCGAGTCTGCACGCCGATCTCGAACGCTGCCGGCGATTTCGACGGTGTCTGGTTCATCACGCCGGCGGAGACCCGGACGTTCTCGCTGCGCAGCGCCGCGACGACCTCACCCGCCGTGAGTCCCACCGAGTCGATGCGCTGCGGATCGAGCCACACGCGCATCGCGTACTCGCTTGCGCCGAAGAGCCGCACCTGCCCCACGCCGTTGATCCGAGCCAGTCGATCGCGGATCTGTAGCGTCGCATAGTTCGCGATGTAGAGCTGGTCGTAGGTCTCGTCCGGGGAAAAGAGGTTGATCACCATCAGGAGATCAGGCGAGCTCTTCTGGGTCACGACGCCGAGGCGCCGCACGGACTCCGGGAGACGCGGCTCCGCGATCGCAACCCGATTCTGGACGAGGACCTGGGCCGCCTCGAGGTTCGTGCCGAGCTCGAAGGTCACTGCGATCGTGAGGTTGCCGTCACCCGTCGACTGCGAGGACATGTAGAGCATGTTCTCGACGCCGTTGATTTCCTGCTCGAGGGGCGTCGCGACGGTGTCCGCGACGACTTCTGCGCTCGCGCCCGGGTAGGAGGCCCTGACTTCGATCGTGGGAGGCGCGATCTCCGGGTACTGCGTCGTCGGAAGACCGACGTATGTAAGCCCACCGATGAAGGTGATCAGGACCGAGAGGACGGCCGCGAAGATCGGTCGATCGACGAAGAAGTGCGCGAATCCCATGTCTATCGACTCGCCTGCAGTGCCGTGGCCGCGGACTCGACTTCGGCCCCGACGCGAACGCGATGAAACGCGCCCGCAATGATGGTCTCGTGCCCGCTGAGACCGCTCCGAACGATTCGCTTGTCGCCATGAATCGGACCCGGCTCGATCCAGCGCCGGTCGACGCGCCCCGATTCGTCGATCACGAAGACGAAGAGTCGCGATTGGTCGAACTGAATGACCTCGTCGGGCACGAGCACCGCCTCGTAGAGCCCGCTGCCCTGGAGCCGCAGGCGGCCGAAGACGCCTGGCTGGATGAATCCGCCCGGGTTGGCGAGGACCGCGCGCCCCTGGAGTGTTCCGGAAGACGCGTCGAGTTCGTTGTCGACGAAGTCCATCACGCCGTGATGCACAAAGTCCTGCTCGTCGAGCAGCTTGACGCTCACGGCGTTGGGCGTCGTGCGCGACGTCGGCCGTGCCCCGCTCAGATCGAGCCGGGAGTACCGCAGGTAGTCGGTCTCGCTCACGTCGAACACGAAGTAGATCGGGTCCTCTTGCACGATCGTCGTGAGCAGGGTCGCCGCGGCCGTTCCGCCGCTGATCAGGTTGCCCTCATCGACTCGACGCTTGCCGATGCGTCCGCTGATCGGTGCCGCGACCTCGGTGTACTCGAGCTCGAGCTCCGCGTGGGCGAGCGCGGCCTTCCGGTTGGAAACGCGCGCGGTCGCGGCGACGTACTCGGCGTGGACCTCGTCGTACTGCTCCCGAGGGATCGTGCGTCCAGCGAGGAGGCGCTCGGCCCGCTCCTTCTCGAGCTTCGCGAGATCCCGACGCGCGACCGCCCCTTCGTAGTCGGCTCGGGCGGCGTCGACAGCGATCCGGAAGGGCCGCTGGTCGATCACGAAGAGCAGATCGCCCGCCTGGACGATCTGGCCCTCCTGGAAGGCCACCCGATCGAGAAACCCGCTCACGCGAGCGCGGACCTCGACCCGGTTGATCGCCTCGAAGCGCCCCGTGTACTCGTCGTACTCGACGAGGCTCCTCCGTTCCGGCACGATCGTGGGGACGGCCGGGGTCTCCTGTCCCCGGGCACCGTTGGCTCCGACCGAGAACGCAGCGACGACCAGCGCGAGTGCCGCGAGTCGCCGCCCCAAGACTCGCGGTCGGACGACCCGATCCGGAGCGAGGAGCAACCCGATGTTTCGACTGTGTGCCGGCTTGAATCGATCGATCGTCTTCCTGGGCATGTCGCTATCAATCCTTCTCGCCGACGGGGCGGTCGACGCACTCGAGGTGGGTGACAAGGCGCCGCCGTTCGAGCTGGCGGGGTCCGACGGGCGTATCCACCGCCTGGCGGAGTATCTGAGCAATGGCGGGCTCGTGATCGCCTGGTATCCGCGCGCCTTCACGGCGGGTTGCACGCTTGAATGTAAATCGCTGGCCGAGGACGGGGATCTGATCCGCGCCTATGGCGTTCCCGTGGTCATGGCCAGCGTCGATCCTCTCAGCGAGAACGAGCGATTCGCAAGGGAAACGGGCGCAGACTTTCCTATCCTCTCGGATTCCTCCAAAGCGATTGCTCGCGCCTACGGTGTGCTGCACCAGGAACGCTTCGCCCTTCGAACGAACTTCTTCCTCGCGTCGGACGGATCGATCGTCGCCATCGATCGAAATGTCAACCCGGCGACCGCCGCGGCGGACATCGCTCGCAAGCTCGGCGAGCTCGGATTCGAGCGCGCCGCCACGGGGAATGAAGCGACGCCGCAGGGGAATTGAACGCTCGTTCGATCGCCACCGTACGGTTCGAATGCGCTGCCCGCATGGCCCGAGGCGCGTAGCGGGCACCGTCGATCCCCACGGATAGCAACCGGTCCCCCGCCGGGAAATGCCTCTTCCCGCCGATGTCTTGCTCGATCGTGCTTCACCGCGACGAGGCGACGAGACCACGCCGCCGTAGCCTGACAGCCGCTCGTCCCGGCGGCAGGAACAGGCAAGGCACGAGTCCGATCGGGTATTCCGGCGTGAGCCGACCCCGCCTAATCATCTATCTCGTCGCGAGGCGCACGGCCCCAGAGACGGGACGCGTGTCGATCGATACGGCGCCGTCGAGACGGGACGGGCCGATTTGGGAGGCATTCAGATGGTTCGATTCGAGCTGAACGGGAAGTACGTCGAGTCCTCGGCCGAGAGCGATACGCCGCTCCTCTGGGTGATCCGCGATGAGCTCGGGCTCAAGGGCACCAAGTTCGGCTGCGGGATCGCCATGTGCGGGGCGTGCACCGTGCACATCGACGGGAACCCGGTGCGGTCCTGCTCGTTCCCGGTCGCCGGAGCGGCCGGCACGAAGGTGACCACGATCGAGGGGTTGAACGACGAACACCCGCTTCAGCACGCCTGGGTCGAAGAGCAGGTGCCACAGTGCGGCTACTGCCAGTCCGGCCAGATCATGCAGGCGGCCACTCTGCTGGAACGCAATGCCGATCCCAGCGAGAAGGAGATCGTCGATCACATGTCGGCGAACCTGTGTCGCTGCATGGCCTACCCGAGGATCAAGAAGGCGATCCAGCGTGCGGCAACGGTTACGGCAACGGCGCGGAAGGAGAGCTGAGATGAAGAATCAGGAGCGCAACGCGCTCGACCTGTCCCGGCGCGACTTCCTCGTGGGCAGTGTCGGTACCGCCGTCGTCATGGGTTTCGGTGCGATTGGCGCCACCGCCTCCGCTCGGGCCGCCGTCGCGAGCAAGGCCTTCGCACCGACGATCTGGTTCGAGATCGACCGCGAAGGCGCTGTCGTGGTCCACGTCGCGAAGTCCGAGATGGGCCAGCACATCGGAACCGCGCTGGCGCGGATCGTGGCCGACGAGCTCGGCGCCGACTGGAATCGTGTGAGGATCCACCACGTCGCCACGGATCCGAAGTGGGGCTTCATGGTCACGGGCGGATCCTGGTCCGTATTCCACAGCTTCGAGCACCTCTCGCGTGCCGGGGCGGCCGGCCGCATCGCCCTGCTCGAGGCTGGCGCGCGCCTGCTGGGCGAAGATCCGAAGACCTGTGAGATCGCGGACGGGGTCGTCTCGAGAGGCGGCCGTTCGGTTGCGTTCGGTGAAATCGTCCAGCGCGGCCAGCTCGACCGACGCTTCTCGGCCGAAGAGCTCGAGCAGCTCCCCATCAAGGCCCCGGCGGAGAGACGTCTGGTCGGCAGAGACACCCGCGCCCTCGATATCCCCGCCAAGACGAACGGCACCGCGGTCTACGGGATCGATGTCGAGATCGACGGCATGGTCTACGCCCGCCCGGTGGTCCCTCCAACCCGCTATGGCAATCGGGTCCAACGCGTCGACGATTCCGCCTCCAAGAAGGTGAAGGGTTACCTCGGCTACGAGGTCCTGGTCGACCCGAGCGAGACCTGCCAGGGCTGGGTCGCCGTCCTTGCCGACTCCTACTACGCGGCGATCAAGGCGACCGATGCCATCGATGTGACCTACGAAATGAGCCCCGCCACGAAGGTGAGCGAGGCGATGATCCAGGAGCACGGGAAGAAGCTGGTCGCCGATCGCTCGAAGGGTGCACTGTGGGTCGAGGAAGGAGACATCGAAGCTACGCGCGAATCCGCCGCGACGATCTTGAAGGCGAACTACCGCACGGCGACTGCCCTGCACGTCCAGCTCGAGCCGGTGAACGCCACCGTCGAGTTCAAGGACGGCGCCTGGCACGTGCACACCGGAAACCAATGGCAGTCGCTGACGCTGCCCACGGTGGCCAAGGCACTCGGCGTTCCCCAGGAGAAGGTCATCATCCACCACTACTTCCTGGGCGGCGGCTTCGGGCGCCGGCTCTACGGGGACTACATCGTCCCCGCGGCGCTCACCGCGAAGGCAGTCGGCAAGCCGGTGAAGATGGTGTTCACCCGTCCGGACGACGCGCTCTTCGACCAGCCGCGCTCGCCGTCGGTGCAGCAGTTCGAGGCGTTCTTCGACCAGTCGGGGAAGCTCGCGGGCCTCGAGCACGCGCTCACGTCGGGCTGGCCGACATCGGCCATGGCGCCCGGCTTCATGGCCGACGCCGCCGCGGGCGATGGCAAGGTCGACATCTTCGCCGCCAGTGGTTCGGACCACTGGTACACGCTCCCGAGCCATCGCGTGCGCGCGATCGAGAACGACCTCGCCCAGAAGACCTTTCTCTCCGGTTGGCTGCGGTCGGTCGGCCCTGGCTGGATCGGTTGGGGGGTCGAGTCGTTCATCGACGAGATCGCTCACAGGATGGGCAAGGACCCGCTCGCGCTGCGCCTCGAGCTCCTCGACGGCCAGGGCAAGAATGCCGGGAAGGCGCCCGAAAGCGTCGGGGGAGCGAAGCGCTTCGCGAAGGTGCTCCGTCAAGTCGCGAAGCAGGCCGATTGGGGCCGTTCGCTTCCGAAGAACGAGGGTCTGGGTCTCGCCGTCAGTGCCGGTCAGGAGCGCACGATGCCGACCTGGGTCGCCTGCGCGGCACACGTCGCCGTGAACCCCGACTCCGGTGCGGTCACGGTGAAGAAGGTGCACCTGGCAGTGGACGCGGGGACCATCGTACATCCCGATGGCGCGTTGGCGCAGCTCGAAGGGTCGGTGCTCTGGGGCGTGAGCCTCGCGCTCCACGAGAGCACGGAGCTTGCAGGAGGTCGCGTCGCGGCGACCAACCTGCACCAGTACCAGCCCGTGCGGATGCGTGACGTCCCGGAGCTCGACATCCAGCTCGTTCCGAGCGATGAGTTTCCCGTGGGCCTCGGGGAGCCGGGCGTGATCGCCGTCGCACCCGCCATCGGCAACGCGATCTACGATGCAGTCGGCGTTCGTCTGCGTGACCTCCCGATCCGACCGGAAGCGGTCCTCGCCCAGTTGCGATCGGAGGCGGCGTGATGCGGGTGGCGCTTCGCTCCGTTCTCGTGCTGTTCCTCTTGACGGGCGCCGTCGGCGCCGAGGAGGAGGCGCACGCGCGCTTCGTCGCAGCTCCCTCGCCGGAGACCGCATTCGGATACCTGCATGCGGTTGCCACCCACCCCCGGTGCTCGAACTGTCACGGCGTGATCGGCGAAACCAGCCATCATCCGACGGTCGGCGATCAACGCGAGCCCCACCCGATGGGCATCGACCTGCGGCACAACATCGTGCTGCTGCCCTCCGACCACGGCTTCAACCAGCTTCCGACGTCGGGCATGAACTGCCGCAGCTGCCACCGCAACACCAACGGTCGCGAGGGCGGCATGCCACCCGGAGCCGCGAACGACGAGATGCCCGGCTTCGTCTGGCACATGCCGCCGCCGTCGATGTCGATCCCGCGCGATCTCTCGGCCGGCGAGCTGTGTCGCCGCTGGCTCGACCCGAAACGGAACAGCAGCCGTCTGGCCCAGCGCGGGGGGCGCCACGACCTGGACACCTTCCGGGCCGAGTTTCTCGACCATCACGCGAAGATCGACCCGCTGGTGCAGTGGGCCTGGGAGCCGGGACCCGGCAGGACCCCAGCACCCGGCAGCCATGCCGATTTCATCGAGGCGATGGGGGTCTGGATCTCGGCCGGGGCCCTCTGCCCGGGGGATCAGAGCTCCGATCCCGCGAAGAAGTAGGAGGGCCGAACATGCGAGAGCTGCGGGACATCCTCGACGCCTTCGACCGTCTCTCCCGCTCCGGCGAGTCCGCGGTACTGGCGAGTGTCGTGGGCACGACGGGCTCGACCTATCGTCGTCCCGGCGCGCGCACTCTGATCCTTTCCGACGAGCGAACGATCGGCCTCGTCAGTGGAGGTTGCCTCGAGGGAGATCTGCTCTTGCGCTCTCGGCTGGTCCGAGCGAGCGGTACGCCTGAGCTCGTCGAGTACGACGCAACGCGGGAAGACGACGTCCTCCTGGGCCTGGGCCTGGGCTGCGGCGGCGTCGTGCGGGTCTGGCTCGAACGGGTCGATGCCTCAGCGCCGGGCCCGCTCACGTTCCTGCGTAGCTGCCTGGAAGAGCGCCTCGCAGGAGCTGTCGCTGTCGAGCTGGCCGGCCCCCAGCGCGGTCGTTGGTCCGGGCTTCGCGGCGATGGCTGGCGCTGGAACCTCTCCGCGTCGGAGACGCTCGAGCGAGGACTGCGCGAAGCACTGCGGACGGGCCGCCACGCAGTCCTCGAAAGTCCACGGCGAGAGACGGCCATCGAATCGGTTGCAATTCCCAAGCGTCTGGTCGTCTTCGGGGCCGGCCCGGATGCCGCCCCGCTTTCCCGCACCGCGACCCGACTGGGCTGGGACGTCACGATCGTCGATACCCGTTCCGCCGGACTGACCGCTTCCCGCTTTCCCGGAGCTCGACTGCGCGAATGTTCATTCGCGCGGGCCGCGAAGGAGACGGGCGTCGACGCGGACACCTTCACAGTCGTGATGACGCATCACTATCTGCACGACCTGACCGTTCTCCGAAGTCTTCTATCCCACAACCCGCGCTACATCGGGATGCTTGGTCCAAGGCATCGGTTCGAGGACCTGATCCGCGAGCTTCGTGAGGAGGGCGTGTTCCTGGACGGCGATCAATTCGATCGGATCTACGCTCCCGCCGGACTCGACCTCGGCGCAGATGCACCGGACGAGATCGCGATCGCAGTCGTTGCCGAGATGCAAGCGGTGGCTGCCGAGCGAACAGCTGGATTCCTCAGGGATCGCAAGGGTCCGATCCACGCGGCGCCTTGACGCGCGGCGCCGGCGCATGCTGCTTCAGGCTGCGGCGATCTCCGCGGAGTCATCCCCGAGGAAGCGCTCCTGCTCGCGTTCCATCCACTCGCGCACGCGATCATCCGAGACTCCCTCGGATCGAAGCACCTCCGCCGCCAGCTCGAGGCCCCGGGGAACGCTCTGCGCCACGACGGGCGACAGGCCCAACGCCTCGAAGCGCGTCCGATCGACGGCGTCGTCCACGGACACGAAACGACGAAGCCCCGGAAAGTGCATGTCGATGACCGGGGTCAAGTCGCGCGACACCTCGTACCGGGCGATGGTGATCACGACGGAACTGCGCTCGTCGATGGACAACGCCTGCATGAGCCGCACGTCTCCGAGATCCCCGAACGCCACCGCGTAGCCATCAGCGCTCGCCCGAAGAAAGCGGTCGTAGTCCATCTCGACGGCGTCGTAGCGAAGTCCGTGCGATTCGAGGGCATCCGCGACGCGACGCCCCACCTCGTCCAGCCCGAACACGACCACCGGAGCCACCGTGCTGGTCGACGGCGCAGGTCCTGAAGCGTCGGCGGGCTCCCTCCATCGCCGGATGCGGCGGGCGGCGGCGTTGCCCAGCGCTGCCACCGAGGGCGTCAGCGCCAAGCTGACGGCGACCCCGGCGACGACGATTCCCACCGCCTGCTCGCCGAGGCCCGCCCGAACGGCCGGCATCGCGACGATGACGAAGGCGAACTCGCTCCCCTGGGCCAGCAGCGCGCCGAGCTGGATCGCACCCGCGTTCGACCATCCGAAGACGCGGGCCGACGCCGCGACGAGCAACGTCTTCAGAGCGAGGAGCAGGAACAGAAACGCGACGATGGCACCGGCATCCGCGAGGATCGCCCGCCAGTCGAGCGACATGCCGATCGTGATGAAGAAGAAGCCGAGCAGCAGGGCACGGAACGGCTTCGTCTCACTCTGGATGATGCTCCGGTACGGCGTCTCTCCGATGATCATCCCACCGAGGAAGGCGCCCAGGGTGAGGGACAACTCGGCGCTCGCCGTGGCGACGGCCGTAGCCAACACGACCAGCAGAGCCGTTGGCGTGAAGATGTCCTCGTTCATCGATCGCGCGAGGAAGCGGAAGAGCGGGTCGACGAGATAGCGGCCGATCGCGACGGCTGCGACGAAAGCGACCGCCCCCTTGCCGAGCGCCGTCCCGAGTGCGCTCAGCACATCGGCCCCGGCCGCGCCGGTGCTGCCGCTGGCCAATACGAGCAGGAAGATCGCGAAGATGTCCTGGAAGATGAGGACTGCGGTCGCCGTCCGACCGACGGGGCAACCTTGCTGCTGCCGTTCCCGGAGCGTCTGAACGACGACGGCGGTCGAGGAGAGCGCGAGCCCTCCGCCGAGCAGCGCGGCCTGGTCGATGGGGATGCCCGCGATCGTGGCGCCCCACGTGAAGACGATCGCGCACAGCAGGATCTGCAGCGGACCCAGGCCGAAAATGTCCCGTCGCGCTTCCCAGATCGTCCCGATCGAGAAGTGCATCCCGATCTCGAAGAGCAGGAAAACCACGCCGAGCTCGGCCAGGAGGTGCGTCGTGGAGGTCTCCGCTGCCCAGTCCAGGCCGTGGGGGCCGATGAGCAGCCCCGCCATGAGATAGCCGACGATCGGGCTCAGCCCGAGACGGCGCGACATCGCAATGGCAAGGACACCCACGAGCAGGAGCAGGATCAAGGGCTGGAGTACATGCAACGCTTCCATCAGCTGCTCCACAAGGTCTGTGCCACAGGCTCTTCGGCGAGGGCGTCGATGAACGCCCGCGCCTTGGACGTCACATAGCGCCCCGAAGGCTGCACAGCCATGACATCGAGCTCCGCGTCGAGCTGCTCGCTCGAGATGGGCAGGGCACGCGATGCGGTCACATCAGCAAGGCATTCTCAGACCGCTGGACGGCGTTCGCCGGCGTCGTCTAGGGCGAGCTCGACGAAGGCGCGCTCGCGGAACTTCGCCGGATGGTGGAGGAGCCCCCGGAGCGCCGCGCGCGGCGGCTTGCTGGAAGCGACTCCGATGGCGCCCCCCCTCTCGCCCTCTTGTTGGCCATCTGTACTCCGAGCGCGCACTTGGAGCTGCCGCCAGCGATCTTCGGTTCGGGGCAGGAGTCTGTTCGAATCCATGTCGGGGATCCACTCATTCCTTGCGCGCGCGGAGCGCGCTCAGGCCATGGATGAGCTTGCTGCGCGCTCGCCGTCGCCATCCTCGTCTGACCTGAACATCCGGCGATAGTCGGTCGGGTTCTTGCCGACGATCCGCTGGAACTGCGCCCGGAAGGTGGGCGTCGAGCGGAATCCGACCGCCGACGCGATGCCGTCGACGTTGAGTCGGCTCGTCTCGAGCAGTTCCTGCGCGCGACGAATCCGCGCCTGTCGGATCCAGGAGGCCGGCGTCGCGCCCGTTTGTTCCCGGAATTTCCGGCTCAGCGAGCGCGTGCTCATCCCGGATTGTCGAGCGATGGCTTCGATCGAGAGGCGCTTCCCGAGATTCGATTCGATCCAGTCCAGCAGGTTCGCCACCGAGTCGTCGTCACTCGCCGGCATCGGACGAGCGATGAACTGCGCCTGCCCCCCGTCCCGTTCGAGCGGCGCGACCGTCAACCGGGCGATCTCCGAGGCGACGGCGGCGCCATGGTCGCGGCGAACCATGTGAAGGCAGAGGTCGATCCCGGCGGCCGCGCCAGCGGAGGTCAGGAACTGACCGTTGTCGACGAACAAGACGGACGGGTCGACGTCGATCGCCGGAAACCGTTCCGCGAGCTCGTCGGTCGCGCGCCAGTGCGTCGTCGCCCGAAAGCCGGACAGCAATCCGGCCGTCGCGAGAACGAAGGCGCCCGTGCAGATGGAAGCGATCCGCGCGCCGCGCTCGGCGGCCGCTCGAAGTGCAGAGACGGTCTTGCGCGGGATCGGGCGGTCGAGATCGGCAAGCCCCGGTACGACGATCGTCTCCGCGTCCTCGAGGGCCGAGAGGTCGTGGGGCACGCGCAACTCGAAGCCCACGGATTCCACCCGCTTCGTCCCTCCGCAGACCGCCACGGAATACGCGGCCGCGCCGTCGGGCAGTCGGACCCGAGCGAAGACGTCGCAAGGCACGCCGAGATCGAAGGGAACGACGCTGTGTAGGGCGAGAACGGCCACGCGGTGCATTGGCCGGATTCTAGCGATCGTCGGCCGAGGAGTGGCCGTCGCGCGCTTCCTATGACTGCAGGACGACATGGCGCCGCGTCGTTTGGCAGGAAAGCGACCTTAATTGGCGATCGCGCCACGAGGGGATCTTCTAGCCTCGCACGATCCAACCGATCAGGAGGTCCGCTCCATGGAACCGATCGTGCGCGAAGCACCGCTCATCGCCTACATCGCTCCGGCCCTTCAGGGACTCGTCTTCATCACGCTGATGTCGCTCGTCAAGGAGCCCCTGCGACGTCAGATCAACGTCGTCATCGCCGGCGGGTTCGCGACGATCTACGTGAACGGCGGCTTCGGCCCCTGGGAGTTCGTCTACATGGCCACGGCGATCGTCCCCGCGGTCCTCGGACATCGTTCGTACCGCTACATCGGAATCGCCTGGCTGATGCACACCTTCTGGGATCTCGCGCATCACTTCTACGGCAATCCGCTCTGGGCATTCGACGAGCTCTCGTCGCTGGGATGTGCCGTGATGGACGCGGTCGTCGCGGTCTGGTTCTTCATGGACGCGCCTTCGGTGTTCTCCCTGCTCTCTCGCCGGAACGACGCAGCGCCGGTCGCGTAGGGCTTCAGGTCCCCCGTCGCGGCGCCCGATCGCTTTGGGGGCCTGCATCCTTCCCGTCGCAGCCGAGGACCGCTTCGGATTCGCTGCTGCCGACGCGTTGCCGGCGAGATTCCGGCACGGCTCATGACGAGGGGAGAAAACGCCGAAGCGAGAGGCATGCGCCGATCACTCGTCGTCTTCCGGGTTGGAGTCCTCCTTCTTCTCGTGTCTCTCGCCGCGCCCTCGCCGGCCGTCGCGGCGGCACCGATCCCGGTCGCGCCGACGATCGAGGTCCGGAACGAGGACTGGGTCCCGCTTCCGGTCGAGGAAATGAAGCGGGCTGCGGGCGACGCGGCGTTCGACCGACTGACCGACGCCGGGCGGCTGCGGCTCGAGCCCGGCGCGACGGAGGGACGACTCACGGTCGTGATCGCGCTGGTCGGTCCGGCGGAGACGGCGGGGGTGACGATGACCCTCGACGCGGGCGGTCGGCCCACCCTCGTGTCCAACGCGACGATCAGCGTTCGCGGACTCGACCACGCGGGCATCCATCGCGCGTTCCAGCACGTGGGCAGCGAAGCCGCGGATCGCCTGGTCGCCAAGCTGGACCTCTTCGAAGCGTCGCCGGCCGCGCCCGGCCGTCCCGGCGCGCGCCCCACGCTCGGAGATCCGGAGCGGCGCGCTCGCTTCGATCGCGCCCAGGAGGCCAAGCGGGCCGAGCGATATGCGGAGTCCCATGCCGCGTTCGAGGGCGTCGTCGACTCCGGCCCGAAGGGCGGCGACACGCTCGCCGAGATGGCTGCCGACGAGCTTCGCTACGGCCTGCCCGTCTACGAAGCCCGCCAGGCGCTGAACGCCCTCGGCCAGGTCGGCGGCCGGGGCGGACGCGCCGGCGAGACCGCTGCCCGACTCGAACGGGCGGAGCATCTCTACCGTCAGATCCGCGCGGAGAACGCTGACGATGCCGTGCGCCTCACGGAAGCGGACCGCGCGATCGACGAGATCCAGATCGTGCGGAAGGCGTTCGCCAACGCGCTGCGCGCCCAGGCGATGAACCGGGTGTCGGTCGCGCGCATGATGCTCACGCAGCACGTGATGATGGAAGGCGTCTGCCCGGATCTCGAGACGACCCGGGACCTCCTTCCCGCCGAGGACGGCCTCTCGCGCCTCTCGCTCGAAGACGCTGGCGCGTCTTCGGGTTCGCCCGGCGCGCGGTCCTACCGATTCGACCTGTCCGCGGGCGGCGAGCCCGTCATCCTCGACTGCGACCGGGACGGCGTGCGCGTTCGTTAGGCGCGAGCGAAGGCGATCGGGTCGAGCGCGGGGAAGGGACGGCGCGAGCCGGTGCTGCGCGTCAGCGGGGCGCGAACTCGATCGGCATCCGGTGGAAGCCGTGGAGGAACTCGCTGTAGGCGCGTTCGGCCCCCGACGTGACCTCGTAGTCCGGGGCCACCGCCAGGATCTCCTCGAGCAGGACCCTTCCCTCGAGATTGCCGAGGTGCTCTCCGATGCACTTGTGGTAGCCGTGGCCGAAGGAGAGGGATCGCTTCGGGCGACGTGAGAGGTCGAAGCGATCCGCCTCGTCGAACTCCTCCTCGTCCCGGTTGCCGGAGGCCCAGAGGAACATCACGCCCTGGCCGGGCTGGAGTTTCTGACCGCGCATCTCGACCTCGCCCTTCACGAAGCGGCCGAGCAGGTTCGTCGGCTGGTCGTAGCGAAGCGACTCGGCGAAGGCGTGCGGCACCTGGGCGCGATCCGCGACGACCTGGCTTCGCTGGTCCGGATTCTGCCAGAGGTAGTAGATGGTATTCGCGACCGCGAGGGTCACGACCTCGACCCCCGTCACGAGGAGCGTGTGGGTCGCGCCGATGATCGAAGCCACGCTCAGCGGCTTGCCTTCCGCCTCGGTGCGCATCATGACGGAGATGTGGTCCTCGCGGCCCTGGTCGCCCTCTTCCATTCGCTGCTGGACCGCCGCCGCGATCCCGCCGATCAGCGCTTCGCCGGCCTTCTCGTTCTCGGGCCGGCCTCCGATCTGTCCCGGCTCGCGTTCGAAGAACTTCGCCACGAGCGCGCGCAGCCGGAACGTCTCGTCCTCGGGGATCCCGAGGAGGCTCCCGGTGATCCGGGTCGCCAGGGGATCGGCGAGGTCGCGATAGACGTCGAAGCGCCCCTTCGCCGCCAGCGGCTCGAGGATCTCCCGCGTCATCGCCCGAACGTCGGCCTCCATCTCGTTCGCGGCGCGGCGCGTGTAGCGCGGCACGAACATGCGTCGGTAGTCGCGCTGGCGCGGCATGTCGAGCGTCGAGAAGACGGGATCCGGCGGCGGCGGGCGCTTGAGCAGGACCATCTCCGGCGCGACGCCCTGTTCGGCCGTGAAGAGATCCATCGACGTGCTCGTCCAGATGTCCTCGAACTTCGAGAGGAACCAGGTGTCGTACTTCTCGTGATAGAAGACCGGCGCCTCGCGACGGAGCTCCGCATAGACGGGGAACGGGTCGCGCATGACGGCGTCGGAGTAGGGGTCGTAGTCGACCATCAGGTCACCCCTGTCCGATCTCGAGCATGTTGCCGTCGGGATCCGTCGCCTGGGACACGAAGCGACCGGGCCGGAGCTCGAAGGGCGGGAGCACGACCTGGCCGCCCTTCGCCTCGAGCGCCGCAACGGTCGCCGCGACGTCCTCGACCTCGAGGGTCAGGTACCGGATCCCGGTCCGCCCGGACCACGACTCGGCCTCGTCCGGCTCCGGCAGCGTCTCGGGGACCATCACGCGAAGGATGCTCTCACCGGCGGCGAGCTTGTGGATCGTCCCGATGTTCGGGAGCACGAGCGGGTCGAGGCGCTCGAGACCGAAGACCTCGACGTAGAAGGCGAGCAGCGGCTCGGCCTCCCGGGTGATGAGCCCCGCGTCGAGCGCGGGCTTGGAAAGGCCGATTCCCATGCGTCTTCCTCCTCGAATCCGGTCGCTGGCGATATACGATACTCCTGGTAGCTTATTTCGCTACCGGGACCAGGAGCGCGCGTCATGCCCACGGCGAAGGCCGGAAAGAAGAGACCGACCGCCGCGCCGCCCCGGCCGCGACGCTCTGGACGCCCTCGCGACCCCGACGCCGACCGCTCGATCATCGACGCCACCCTCGACCTGATCGCCGAGCAGGGATTCGACGGCGTTCGCGTCGCGGACGTCGCCGACCGGGCCGGCGTCGCCAAGACCACGATGTACCGGCGCTGGCCGAGCAAGACCCACCTCGTCGTCGCCGCACTCCGCGCCGCGCCGCCCCTCGACCCGATCGATACGGGCAGCGTCGACGAAGACCTCCGGACGCTGCTGACCCAGTTCATCGGCATCACCGAGACGGTCCCCCTCGTCGGTCTCCTCGCCTCCCTCGCCGCCGAGCGCCAGAAGGAGCCGCGACTCGCCCAGGAGATGGACGACTACGTCCTCGAGCGGATGCGCCCGGTCGCGGAAGCACTCGAGCGCGGCGTCGAGCGCGGCGAGCTCCCCGCGGAGGCGGACCTCGACCTGATGGCGGGCATGCTGGGTGGCGCGGTCGTGCTGCGCCTCTTCTTCGGCGGCGCGACGGATGCGGGAACCGTGGACCGGCTCGTCGACATGGTCCTCCGCTCGGCGCAACCGCCCGGGACGAACGCGCGTGAATCGAGCGAGCGCGCATGAATCCCGGCCTCGAGTCTTCTCATCCTGGCCGCTTCGAAACGAAGTCGCCCCACTGCAACGGAGCCCCCCACCCATGAACACGAATCGAATCGAATACGCGGGCCTCGGCTACGTCGGCGTCGCGGCGAACGACGCCAAGGCCTGGCTCGAGTTTGCGACCGAAGTCTGCGGTTTGATGCCGTCGACCATTCCGCCCGGTGATCGCGGCCCGATCCTCGCGCCGGCCCCCGAGCGGGGCGGGACGGGACCCGACGGATCCGTCTACCTCAAGATGGACGACCGACAATGGCGGATCGCCGTGCACCCGGCTGAAGAGCCCGGTCTCCGCTATCTCGGCTTCGAAGTGAAGTCGCAGGGGAGCTTCGATCTCGTCGTCGAGCATCTCCAGAAGCGGGGCGGCGACGTACGCCCGGGCACGCCGGAGGAGCTCGATGCGCGTAGCGTGGCCTCGCTCGCCGTGCTCGAAGATCCGGCCGGCCACCGGATCGAGCTCTTCGCCGGCCCGGTGCGCGACCGCGACTTCCGCTCGCCGACCGGGACGCGCTTCCTGACCGGCGATCTCGGCATGGGTCACGTCGTGCTCTACGTGCCGGACATCGAGGCGGCCCTCGCCTTCTACCGGAACGTGCTGGGCTTCGAGCGGTCCGACTACATGACCTTCGGTCCGAACGGGATGGGGATCCACTTCCTGCGGTGCACCCGCCGACACCACAGCATCGCCCTCCTCCAGATCGGCGAGCTCACGGGACTGCAGCACCTCATGCTCGAGACCGAATCCCTCGACGAGCTCGGCGGCGCCCTCGATCGCGCGATGGCGAAGGGCGTTCCGATCACTTCGACCCTCGGCCGTCACCGCAACGACGAGACCGTGTCCTTCTACATGCAGGGGCCGTCGGGCTTCGACGTCGAGATCGGTTGGGACGGACTGCTGATCGGCGACGACTGGGTCGAGAACGAGTTCGCGGGCGGGGGCGATCTGTGGGGACATCACGGCCTCGACGCGGAATCCCTCGAGCCGCGGGAAACGAGCTGAGGCGCGCCCCGTTCACGAATCGAGCCGCTTCTCCATGTCGACCTCGACCGGCTCGAAGCCCTCGTCCTCGTAGAGCGCGATTGCCCCGCGGTTGCCCGCGAGAACCGAGAGTCGGAGCGTCGTGACCCCGGCCTCCCGGACGGCGGCTTCCGCCCGCCGAAGGAGCGCGCGCCCGACGCCCTGGCCACGCGCGGCGGGGCTCACCACGAGATCGCTCACGTAGCCCATCTCGCCCGGCGGGTCGTCGAGCTCGTCGGAGACGTAGCGCCGCCAGACGCTGACGTAGCCGACGACCGTCCCCTCGCGCTCCGCGACGAGGAGGACGCCATCGTAGACCCGCGCCCGCTCGAAGAGCTTCGCCAGATAGTCGTCCGCGATCTCCTCGCTCGGCCGCATCCGCGGATCGATCGCGCGCTCCGTCTCGTGGAGCTCGACGAAGAGCGAGCGTACGACGGCCGCATCGCGCTCGGCCGCGTAGTCGCGGATCGTCGTCATGCGATGCGTCGGCGTTCGAGAATCGTCGCCATCAGAAGCGCCCCGATTCCCACGAGGTCGACGTAGAGCACCCGGAGCAGGGCCGCGTTCGCGTCTCCGACGAGCGCGACGAAAGCGACGAAGGTCGACATGCTCGTCAGGCCGAGCACGCTGGCGACGCGACGAAGCGTCGGTCGAACGACGGCGGCCGCGAGCAACGCGCCCACCAGCGCGATCGTGACCGCGCGATGCCGCAGTACGATCTCCAGGTTCGCGTGCTCGACGGGAAAGCCGTAGAGCGCCTCGAGGCGCCCCGCCGAGAAAGCGCCGACGATCGGGATCAGGTTGATCGCCGCAGCCGTCGCGAAGAGAAGGGGGACGAGGCGCGCCATCCCCCGAGGCTACCGTGACTGAATCGGCGGACCAGAGCCAATTCCGCTCGCAGCTTCTGGACCATCGGGATTCTCTCGACGACCGCCCTCTAGCGGCAGCCCGGACGCCGGCCCGAGGCGCGCGCCGCTTCGTAGAGCTGAAGGGCTTCGGGCATCGCCTCGCGAAGGCGCGCGATGCGCGTCGTGCCGCTCGGATGCGTCGACAGGATCTCCGGAGGACGTTGGCCGGACGCGGCGCGGCCCATGTTCTGCCAGAGCGTGACGGATTCGCGGGGATCGAATCCGGCGCGGGCCATCAGGCGGAGGCCGATGTGATCCGCCTCGCTCTCGTGATCGCGACTGAACTTCATCAGCCCGACCTGCGCCCCGACACCGAGCACCCCCAGCAGCTGCTGGCTCTCGGGTGTCTCCGTGCCGGTGAAGATCGAAGCGCCGACGAGCAGCCCCTGGGCCGCGTAGGTCTGCGAGACGCGCTCGTTCCCGTGTCGCGCCAGCACGTGTCCGACCTCGTGCCCCATCACCGCCGCCAGCTGGTCGGGCGTCGTCGCGACGTTCAGGAGTCCGGTATGCACGCCCATCCGGCCGCCGGGAAGCGCGAAGGCGTTCGCCGAGTCGTCGGCGAAGAGCTCCGTCTCCCATCCCTGGACGACCACGACGCCCATGTCGTCGGGCGTCAGCACCCCGGTGATCGCGTCGGCGACACACTGCACGAGGCGACGCTGCGCCGCGTTCGTCGAGCGCGGCGTCGTCGACTTCATCTCCTCGAAGGCCGCGATCCCCATCGAGGCCATCTCCGTCGGCGACTGCATGAGCAGCTGCCGCCGTCCGAGGGGCGAGGTGGCACACGCGGTCATCACGAGCGTCGCGACGAGACAGGACCAGAAGAACTTTCGGTTTCGCACGATGACTTTCCTCACATCGATCTCCGAGAGATGAATGCGGCGACCGTCGAGGTCGACACGCGAAGTTTCCGCTCGACGATGCGACGTCTCGTCGAATCGACGCACCGTCGCCCGGGACCGGCGGACGGAATGGCGGAGAGGGTGGGATTCGAACCCACGAGAGCTTTCACTCTGCCGGTTTTCAAGACCGGTGCCTTCAACCGCTCGGCCACCTCTCCGGATCAGGGTCGGACAGAGGCTATCGCTGACCGCGCGCGGGCACCAAGGTAGGCTTCCTCCGTCCTCTCGGACGGGAGTTCCACCATGTCGCCCCAGACCGGATCCGCCCTGGCGGAGGTGCTCGAACGCCACGCTTCGGCGGAAGGCGCGCTCGTCCTCTCCGCGGCGGTCGATCGCTCGGCGCCGGTCACGCGCTGGACGGGTGCGGAGGGCCGGAACGGTCGGGAGCCGATCGTCCTGGCCTACAGCATCACCAAGACGATGATCGCGGCGCTGGTCTTCCGCCGCGTCGAGGCCGGACGACTCTCTCTCGACGACCCGATCGGGCAGTGGTTCCCGGACGTGCCCGACGGAGACGCGATCCCGCTCTGGCGCGTACTCCAGCACTCCGCGGGTCTTCCGGACTACGGCGCCGACGCGGCCTATCACGATACGCTCCGCGATCACCCGGGCGAGCCCTGGACCTTCGAGGACTACGCGGACCGGACCTACCGCCGCGGCCTCGCCTACCCGCCCGGAGCCGGCTGGGCCTATTCGAACCCGGGCTACATGCTCCTGCGCGAACTGGTCGTTCGAATCGAGGGGCGGCCCTTCGCGCAGCTCGTCGAGGACGAGATCGCGCGACCCCTCGCCCTCGAAGAGACACGCGTGGTCGAGACGATCGAAGACCTCGCGGGTCTCACGCCGGCGCGCAGCGAACGGCTGAGCGATTCCTCGATCCCGGTCCACGAATCCATGCACCCCGGCTGGGTCTCTCATGGCGTCGTGCGTTCCCGCGCCTCCGAGATCGTCCGGTTCTACGAAGCCTTCTCGCTCCGACGCATCGTCGCCCCGGGTTCCCTCGCGCGCATGACCGACCTCCAGTGGATCGGTCGCGAGGCCGCGCCGGACGTCCGACCGAGCTCGGGCTGCGGTGTCCTCGGCGATCCGAGGCATCGCGCCGGCTTCTGGTACGGCCACGGGGCCGGCGGACCCGGTTACAATGGGCTCGCCATGCACTTCCCCGACCTCGCGGGATCGGGGCGACCGGTCACGATCTGCGCGTTCCGCGCGAGCGAGCGCGACCCGCTCGCGGAGACGCTCGCCCACGAAGTCGTCGAAGCGCTCGTGGGTCGCCTCTGAGAGAAGGAAGACAGAATGGAACTCCAGCTACACGGCAAGCGCGCCCTGATCACCGGCAGCTATCGCGGAACCGGCGCCGGACTCGCGCGCGTCCTGGCGCGAGAGGGCGCGCAGGTCTGGGTCCACGGCTTCGAGATCGAGCCGGCGGAAGCCGTCGCCCAGTCGATTCGCCAGGAGGGATTCGAAGCCCACGCCGTCGCCGGTGACATCCGGAACGACGATGGCGCGCGAGACGTCGCGGCGAGCGTCGGAGAGATCGACGTCCTCGTGAACAACTACGGCGTCGCCGAAGGCGGCTCCTGGGAGAGCCCGACCGAGGACTGGATCGACATCTACCACAAGAACGTGCTCTCGGGCGTCCGGCTCGTCCACGCGCTGACGCCCGGCATGAAGGAGCGCGGCTGGGGTCGCGTGATCTTCCTCTCGACGGTCGGCTACGTCCGGCCGAATTCGCGCATGCCCCACTACTACGCGTCGAAGACCGCGCTGGTCAACATGACCGTCTCCCTCGCCAAGGAGCTCGCCAACACCGGGATCACCGTCAACTGCGTGAGCCCCGGCATCATCGCCACCGAAGAGATCCGCGAGATGTTCCGCCAGCGCGCCGAGAAGAACGGCGAGCCGACGGACTGGCCGAGCCTCGAGAAGGAGGCCGCCCTGAACGGTCCGATGGCGAACCCCGCCGGAATCATCGGGGACCCCGAGGACATCGGCCACCTCGTCGCGTTCCTCGCGAGCGACCGCGCCCGCTACATCAACGCCGCGAACCTCCGGATCGACGGCGGGACCGCGGATTCCATCCACTAATCGAAGTCGGAGTCGCAGTCGCAGTCGCAGTCGGCGCGACGCTCAGCCGACCGCGCGTTCGCCGCGCTGGCCTTCGAGGGTCCGGAGGATCGTCTCGTGCTCGGCGTGCCCGAGCGTGTACTTCATGGCGATCGCGAGGCTCGCCAGGATGAAGAGGATCGGGACGCCCGCGGTGAGACCGCGGATCGTGTACAGGACGACGTCGCCGTTCTCGACGTTCGGCTGGAAGCCGACCACGTCGAGCACGAAGAGCCCGATGAAGACGCCGGTCGCGCCGGAGATCTTCCGCACGAAGGTGAAGATCCCCATGAACACGCCCTCGCGCCGTTCTCCACACGCGAGTTCGTCCTCGTCCGCGACGTCCGCGACCATCGACCAGGGCATCATGTCCGCCGCCGCGTAGCCGAATCCCGAGAGCAGGCTCACCAGGATCATCGCCGCGTACGGCCACTCCGGTTGAAAGGTCAGCAGGCCGAGGAACGTCGTCGTCCAACCGACGCAGGCCCAGCGATAGACCTCCGCTTTGTCGCGCCCCCGCGCGAAGCGGAGCCAGACGGGCATCGCCATCACCGTCCCCATGATGAACGAGAACATCATCGACTCGAAGTAGTCGGGCCGGCCGATCACGTACGTGAAATAGTGGAGGAAGAGCGCCAGCGGCAGATCGATCGCGATCCGGCCGAGGGCGAAGAGCGCGAGCAGACGGCCGAAGTTGCGGTTGCCCGTGATCACGCCCAGGTACTCGCGGAGCGGCACGGGATCGGCGATCTCGCGCGGCGGCCGCTCCCACGTGACCCACCAGATCGGCAGCCAGGGCCACACGATCCAGAGCGAGAAGACCGCCCCGGTCATCGCCCAGGCCGGCGCGTCGCCGCCGAAGGTCGCCACGAGCGGACGAAACGCCACGGCGATCAGGAGGGTTCCGATCAAGGACAGCGCCGAGCGGAACGTCACCAACGCCGTCCGCTCGTCGTAGCTGTCCGTGAGATCGGGCATCAGAGCGTAGTAGGGGATCGCGCAGACGGTCATGCTGATGCTGATCAAGACATAGACGCCCGCGTAGAAGACGAACTGGCCGAGGTCGCCTTCGAAGGCCGGCGCCGACCAGATCGCCGCGAAGGAGAGCGCGAAGGGAAGCGCGCCGATCAAGAAGAAGGGCCGCCGACGCCCCGCCTTCCAGCGCGTCCGGTCGGAGAGCCGCCCCATGTAGACGTCGGAGACCGCGTCGACGCTCCGGCCGACGAAAGGCACGAGGCCCGCCAGCCAGGGACGCATCTCGACGACGTCGGTCAGGTAGAAGGGAAAGACCATCGTGAGCGCGACCAGCGCCACGTTGATGGAATGGTCCCCCAGGCCGAAGACGAACTTGAGATGGAGGGGGAGCCGCGTGTCCTGCACGGGGAGAGCCTACACGAAGGGCGCGCCGCCGGACCGCCCTGCGGTCGCGGGAGCGGGACGCGCTCGGACGGGTATCCTTGCCGCGCGATGACCGAGACCCGAAGCGACATGAGCCGACTCGCGGCGATCGACTGGATGCGGGGCTTCGTCATGGTCTTGATGGCCGTCGACCATGCCTCGCAGATGTGGAACGCAGGCCGGGTCGCTTCCGACTCCGCCTACCTCGCCAATCTCTTCGTCGGCGGCGACTACTGGATCCCCGGAACGGAGCTCGGCCCGGCCCAGTTCGTCACGCGCTGGATCACCCACCTCTGCGCTCCGACCTTCCTGTTCCTCTCGGGCACTTCTCTCGCGATGAGCTTCGAGAAGCGTCGCGCGCAGGGCATGGCCGAGAGGGAGCTCGATCGACACCTGCTGGTCCGCGCCGGCGTCGTGCTCGCCTGCGAGGGCCTCCTCTCCCTCATGGCGGCGAGCGGGATGCTGATGCTCCAGGTCCTCTTCGCGATCGGCGCGTCGATGATCGCGATGGTGCTGCTTCGGCGACTGCCCACGGCCCTGCTCGTCGCGATCGGCGTGGGCTGGCTCGCCGGGAGCGAGTTCGTCCTGATGCGGCTCCTGCCGATCCCGGAGGATCTCTCGACCGGCGCCGTGGATCACTTCTCGATGCTCTCGACGCTCCTCTTCGTTCCGGGAAACGGCAGCTTCGTCGTGAACTCGTATCCGATGACCCATTGGCTCGCGATGATGCTGCTCGGCTGGGCCTTCGGCCGCTTCCTCCTCGACCAGCCCGCGAACGAGCATGGACGCCAGGAGACGGAGAAGCTCCTGCTGCTCTGCGGCTGCACGGCCCTGCTGCTCTGGTCCCTCATTCGTAGCCAGAACGGCTACGGCAACATGGGCCTCCTCCGGGACGACCGATCGGTCATCCAGTTCCTCCACATGTCGAAATACCCGCCGGCCCTCGTCTACTCCCTGATGGAGCTCGGCTTGATGGCGCTCGGCCTGGTCTTCTGCCTGCGAACCGAGCGGCGTCTCGCGAAACCCGTGAATCCGTGGAACCCGCTCCTCGTGTACGGACAGACGGCTCTCTTCTTCTACATGCTCCACTTCGTCCTGCTCGGCGCCGGCGCGATGGCGATCACCGGCGGGATGATGCTCCGGGGCCTGACGGAGACCTGGATCGCGGCAGGGGCCGTGCTCGTCGTGCTCTACCCGGCCTGCGTCTGGTTCCGCCGACTCAAGCGGCGCCATCCGGACAGCTTTCTCCAGTACATCTGAGACGCCGTCGGCCGGCCCCCTCCTCCGTCACTCGAACGTGTCGCCGTACCGGGAACCGACCGGCGGCGGGCAGCGTCGCACCGTGTGTCCCCCCGACACGCCGTGCCCCCGCGGCGAAGGAGTCCGCGATGCGCCCCCCGACCTCCGATCCCCGACTAGCGCCCCCCGCTCTCCCCCCGAGCTCCTCCGACCGTCGGCCGACGACGACCGATCGACCGGCCCGCGCCGGAGTCGCCCTCGCCGCGACGCTGATCGGATCGACCGCCCTCGCGTCGAACGGCGACGCCTGCATGATCGCCGAGCCCGACGCGTCCGCGTTGGTCTCGATCGAGGTCGCTCCCGGTGTCGACGACGAGATCGAGATCGTCGTCTACGAAGAGCGCGACGAGGAAGGTCGGGTCGTGGGCAGCGACTGCTATGCGAACATCTCCGTCGCGCTCTCGGCCTTCCCGTCGATCTCGAACCGCCTCGCAACGCACACCGTGGCGCGCGCGATCGAGGAGAGCGCCGCGGCGCTCGGCGCCGAGACCTGCGACGTCCGGATCTGGTACGAGGACACCGAAGACCAGCTCTCCCTCGGCGAGGAGTGCGTGACCGCGAAGTTCGGGTTCTCCTCCTCGGGCCATTGGACGAGCGAATCCGAGCGGAGCTGCTGGACGGATGAGGCGCTCGCGGACATCGAGGCCTGGGAGCGAGAACGCGAAGCGCAGGAGGCGCTCGACGCCGAGCAGGCCGACGCTTTCGCGGCTGCCGAGGACGGAATCGAGGAATGGGGCGAGTCGCTCGACGACGAGGCCGTCGTGGCGGCCTCCGAGGAAGTCACGCTCTCGAGCGTCGAGCCGAACACGAGCGAAGACGAGCTTCTCTGGGCCGGAAACTGAGTCGCGGCGATGCCCGCGATCGGGCCCGGGACGATTCCTGGGCCTACTCGTGGGCCTACGCCTGGGCCTTCTCCGCCTCGACGCGCTTCTTCGCGTCCATCCATCCCTTGATCATGGTCCCGAAGTGCGCCGGGTTGTAGACGTCCTCTTCGTAGGACCACTGCATGTTCCCGGCGTACTTGAGGATCGTGATGTTGTACTCCTGGTGGATCGAGCCGTCGCCGGGATCGATCATGCGATTCCAGACCTTCGCGATCACCGTGCCCTTGTCTTCGTCGATCGTGTACCAGTCGATCGGGAAGTAACGCATCTGCTGGTTGATCGGCTCGTCCATGGTCTTCTGGATCCAGTTGTAGATCGCTTCCCGGCCACCGAAAGAGCCGTAGTGGTGCTCCACGTACGTCGCGTCCTCGGTGAACATGTCCGCCCACTTGCGCCAATCCCCCGACGTCCCCGCGTCGAGGGCCGTCTTCTGATAGACATCGAAGGCTTCTTCCAATTCTTCCCGGCTCCAGCGTCCCATCGACGATCTCCTCGCAATCGGCGCCGTGATCGCAGATTCGCGCGGCGTGCTCGTCAGTCTACGGGGCGGACACGCGCGCGCAACGACGTCCGAAACCGCCCCGGCGCGCTCCGCTCGCGGCGGTATCTTCTCGCGACCCCGCGAAGACGCGCAGGAAGGAGCCCCCCGTGACCGACTACCGAGCCCCCTCCCCCCTCCAATTCGAGAAGGTCGCCAACTTCCGCGACATGGGCGGACATACGACCCACGACGGCCGCCGTCTCGCTCGGGGGCGGCTGCTCCGCGCCGGTCATCTCGGCCACGCGACCGATGCCGACGTGGCACTCCTCGAGCCCTTCGGCCTACGCCGTGTCTTCGACTTCCGGACGGCCAAGGACATCGAGCTCGAAGGCGCCGATCGCCTCACGAGCCAGGCCGAGAGCGTACTGCTGCCCATGCCGGACCCCGCGAAGGGTGCGGACATCCGCGAGCTGATGGAGAACGCCGGCCCGGACGACATGGAGCGGCTCTTCGGTGACGGGAAGGCCGAACGGATGATGATCGAGTCCGCCGCCGGACTCGTCCGCGAGCGCAGGGAGCCCTACTCGCTCTTCCTCAAGGCGCTGGCCCACGACGCCCACGTGCCGGCCCTCTTCCACTGCTCCGCCGGCAAGGACCGCGCGGGCTGGGCCGGCTCGGTCGTGCTCCTCACGCTCGGCGTTCCCGAGGATCAGGTCATCGAGCAGTACCTGCTCAGCAATCGCGCCGGCGAGGAGATCATCGAGCGCAGCAAGCAGAACGGGAATGCCTGGTGGCACGAAGCCCTCGCGCCCTTGATCGGCGTCCGAGAGGTGTACATCCAGGCGTCCTTCGACGCGGTCGCCGCGGATTGGGGCGACTTCGACACCTACCTCTCGCAGGGCCTCGGGATCACCGACGACGAACGCGCGTCGATCCGGGCGAACCTGCTCGAGTAGCCTTCGCCAACCCAGGAGACGGAGAAGAAGATGGAGAACCTCGACGGAAAGATCGCCGTCGTCACCGGCGCGAGCAGCGGAATCGGACTCGGGATCGCCAAGGAGCTCGCCCGCCACGGCATGTCGATCGTGATGGCCAGCCAGAGCGCCGATCGCCTGGCCGCCTCCGCCGAGGAGGTCCGCGCCCTCGGCGCCGAGGTCCTCGAAGTGCCGACCGATGTCGCCAAGAAGTCGGAGATCGAGCGCCTCGCCGAGAAGACCCTCGAGCGCTTCGGCGCGGTCCACGTCCTGGTGAACAACGCGGGCGTCTACGCCCCGGGCTACGCCTGGGAGCTCGACGACGACGACTGGGACTGGGTCGTCGACGTGAACTACTGGGGAACGGTGAACGGCATCCGCGTCTTCATGCCCCATCTCCTCGAACAGGACGAAGCCCACGTCGTGAACGTGTCGTCGGCAGGCGGGATCATGACCGCGATGTGCCACGGTCCGTACACGTCGACCAAGCACGCGATCGTCGGCCTCTCGAAGGGTCTGCGCGTCGAGTGCGCCATGAAGCAATCGAAGGTCGGCGTGACCCTCGTCTGCCCCGGCGGCGTCGCCACCAACATCTCGTCCCAGTTCGACCGCTCCGGGCCGGACGGGCAGCCCCGCGGTGATCGCCCGCTCCCGAACGAGATCAAGGAGCTCTGGAAGGCCGTCGACGCCACCGTCGACGGCGGCATCCCGAGCGACGAGGTCGGCCGGATGGTCCATCAGGCCATCACCGAGAACGTCTTCTGGGTTCTGCCGAACGCCGAGTGCTACTTCCCGATCTTCGACCAGGAGTTCGAAGAGATGAAGAACGCGATCCGGAACTAGCCGTCCGTCGAAAGCAGTTCCAGCAGGTTGTGGTCCGGATCCCGGAAGTAGACCGAGAGGCCCATCTCGCCGTCCGCCGCCGGCCGCGGACCCTCCCCCTCAATCACCTCGACGCCGTGGTCGACGAGGAGCTTTCGCGCCTCCTCGATCGGCCCGTCGAAGCGGAAGCAGAAGTCGGCCGAGCCCGGGGTGGGCGTGTCGGCGTGGGGCGAGGCGGGGGACGCCGCATCGTGGATCGAGAGGCGGCTCGCGCCGATCTGCAGGAGTACGACGGGGATCTTCCCCTCCCGCCAGAGGTCCTCGTAGATCGTCGTCGCGCCGAGGACGCGCTTGTAGAAGTCGAGGGTCGCCTCCACGTCGGCGCAGGTCAGCGCGACGTGGTCGAGTCCGCGTACGGGCATGCTTCGTTCCTCCCGGGTCATCGCTCGTTATCATCGCGCGATCCGCGGAAGCGCGCTTCCGCGAGTCAGGAGCCCGAACATGTCCGAGTCGCCCATCCTTTTCGAAAAGCGCGACGACGGGATCGCCGTCGTGACGCTCAACCGGCCGGAGAAGCTGAACGCGCTGACCGGGCCGCTCCTCGATGCCCTCGACGAAGCCGTCGACCGGGTCGCGAACGACCCCGAGATCAGGGTCTTCCTGCTGCGGGGCGCCCCGCGCCCGGACGGCCGCCCCTGCTTCAGCGCCGGCGTCGACGTGAACGCGGTCATGGAAGGGACCGGCGTCGGCGAAGAGCAGGGCTTCCTCCTCACGAACAAGATCGACGACCTGCTCAAGCCCTCGATCGCCGTCATCGACGGCATCTGCACGACCGGCGGCGCCGAGATCGCGATCGCCTGTGACTTCCGTCTGGTCGGCCGCCAGGCCCGGATCAGTGACTGGCACCTGAAGAAGCTCGGCACCGGCCTCGGCGCCTGGGGCGCGTCGACCCGCTGGGCGCGGGAGTGCGGCGTCACGAACGCGAAGCAGATGCTCCTGACCGGCCGCGAGATCGACGGCGACGAAGCGTTCCGGATCGGCTTCGCCAGCGCGGTCTACGACTCGGACGCCCTCGACGCCGGCGCCTTCGAGATGGCGGGACGGATCGCGGAGATGAACCCCGACGGCGTGAAGCTCGTCCTCGCCCACCTCGACCGGATCGAAGACATGAGTCGCGACCAGGCGCTTCGCTGGGCCCAGCTCTCCGCCGACTGGCTCGACGTCAAGGTCGGAGCGAGCGAGCTCCAGGGAAAGGTGCTCGGTCGCTGAAGGCGATTCGCCCCGGCCGGGGGCGACACGCGTTCGTGACGTAGCCGAAAGCTCGCACGCCCTTCACACGATCGTCATTCTCGAACGAGATGATCTCCCGAGACGCGCCCTCTGCGTCACAGGAGGTTCCCCCCGAATGCAGGAACGAAGACGCTCCGATCGCGAGTCCCATCACGCCGAGCTGGTCCTTCTCCCGAGCATCATCGAGTTCGCCCAGGAAGAGTTCGACGACTCCCCGCTCGATCCCTGGGACCGGGTCGGACTCACACGCGAAGAACGCGCCCGGCTCAAGGGGCCGAGCGCGATCTGCCTGACCGACGGCGACAAGCACATCCAGCTGATGTCGCCGAACCACGTCGAGCGCGGTCCCGAGCGCGACGAGCAGCTGATCCGCCTCCAGGACTGCCTGGACGCCGGCTTCCAGCTCGTCGGCTGAACGCCGCGCGGCCCGGCCCCCCGCGGAGCGCCCGCAGGCGGCGAACCAGCCGGAGGACTAGCCGGCGATCCGCGCCACCACTTCGTCGACCGCCTGGTCGGCGATCACGCGCATCTCGTCGTCCGTCCGATCCTGGATCGGATGCTCGACGTAGACCGCGGAGGGTTTCGTGCCGAGCGCCTTCGCCTGCGCGTCCGCGCCGTCGACGAACTCGACGGTCGAGACGAAGACGGAGGGAACGCCGCGATCCTCGAGGTCCACCGTGTCGTGCACACTGCACGACGTGCAGCTGCCTCAATCGGCGAGGGCTTCGACGACCGCGTCACACTGGGTCGCGATCTCGTGCCGGAGGTCGATCGGCGCCGGCTTCGTGAAGGTCGGCTTCGCGTAGCGGATCACGGAAGCGCCGCGCGCGGTCAGCAGATCCTCGAGCCGGTCGAGGAAGACGTCCCCACGCGCCTTCCGGATGTCGAGCAGTCCGATCGTCTTGCCCGCGAGCTCGGCGAGCCGGGCCGGCCGGACGCGCTCGGCCGGGACGGCTTCGCTCGAGGGGTCGAGGAGGACGGTCGTCATGACGTGATCTCCTTGTCGTCGCGGCCGCTGCCGCTCAAGGCGTGATGGCCTTGCAGACGGGCGCGCTGCCCATCTCACCGTTGGCCCAGCCGGGGATGATCGCGGAGAAGAGCCCCGCCCCCCCACCGGCATGGACGACCCGCAGGCCGTCGGGCTTGAACTTCGGAACCTGGTTGCCGCGCACGCTCTCGGGCAGGCCGTCGGCGATCCCGCCGGCGCCGCGCACGAGATCGTCGCCGTTCATGAGCGTGAGCTCGTGGAGGCGCCTCACCAGATCCTCGCGCGTCCAGCCGGCTTCGCGAAAGATTCGGGAGTGCTCCGGCGAGACGACGACGATCGCGTCGAAGGCGAGCACCATCTTCGGCGTGAGCATGTGGCGAAGCGCGTCGGCGAACATGTGACAGAGGGACTCGGGATCCCGGGCGATCTGATCGACGACCGTTCGCGGTCCCTCGCCCGGAAAGAGCGTGACCGTATTCGTCCCCGCCTCGAAGCCGAACTCCGTATTGAGGGGCGTGAAGGGCGAGCCTTCCTCGTCTTCGGGGAAACAGAAGCCGACCTTGCCGGGGTTGCCGAGGGTGGCGCGATCGACCTCGCCGGGCCGGCCGCCGCCGACGTTCCGGATGACCAGCTGGAGGGCGCGTCCGATCGTGCTGTTCGCGCGATTGCCCTGACCGAATACGTTCTTGCCCGCGTTCATTCCGATCGCGTTCCGGATCGGGCCGTTCACCACGAGCACCGGTCCCGCGGACATGGTCGTCGCGAGCAGGCCGTGGATGTTGAACTCATCCGTACACGCCGCCTCGACCGCCGCGATCACGACCGGCAGGTACTCGGGCTTGCAGCCCGCCATGACGGCGTTGATCGCGACCTTTTCGACCGTGCAGGGCGCCAGATCGGGCGGAACGTTCGCGACGACCTCGTCCGGGGCGCGCGTCGTTCCCTCGAGCATGCGCAGCACCCGCGCTTCCGTCGGCGGCACGATCGGCAGGCCGTCGGTCCAGCCGCGATCGAAGAAGGCTTCCTGCTCGTCCTCGAGCTCGGCGATCTCGACGCGGCGGGCCTTGAGCTTCGACCCGGTGAAGCGGATCGCGAGCTCCGGCGCGCGAGAGGGATCGACGGAGAGCGAGCCGCAACCCGGACGGAGCTCGGGCAGGCCCGGGCCGAGATCGGCGACACGGGTCAGCGCCTCCCACTCGCCGCGATGCCAGCCGATCGCGCGCTCGACTTCCTCTCCGCCCTCGACGCGAAGAAGCGTCGGAACCGCCTCGATCTCGTGATGCCAGGAAACGGCCAGATCCGTGTCGTCGACCCGGTCGACGCCGTCCGGGAACCCCGGATCGTCCTGGGTATAGACGGTGACCGGAGCCTCCTTCGAGAGCGCGGCGAGCACCGGCGCGACCAGCTCGCAGGTCGGGCAGTCGCGCTTCACGAAGGCAACGATGCCCTCGGGCAGGGGCGGCTTCGCCGTCGGATCGGAGGGGGTGGACGCCATCGCCCCAGGATACCCGAATACGCCGACCTCGACGCGACCCCCGGTTTCCGTGGCTGCTAGCTTCCCGCCTCGCTTCGGAGGCCACCGCCCATGACCGAATCCAGCGCGAACGGGCCCCTCGCGGGCTACCGCGTCGTCGACCTGACCACGATGATCTCGGGCCCCATGGCCACCTGTGTCCTCGGGGACCAGGGCGCCGACGTGATCAAGGTCGAGTCCCCCGGCGTGGGCGACCTGGTCCGCCGGCTCGGCGCCCCCCGCGATGGGATCACCGCGACCTTCGCGACGACCAACCGCAACAAGCGCTCGATCGTCCTCGACCTCAAGCAGGACTCCGACATGGAGGCGTTCCGGAAGCTCGTCGCGACCGCCGACGTCGTCGTCCAGAACTTCCGCCCCGGCGTCGTCGACCGCATGGGCATCGGCTGTGACGCCCTGCGCGCGATCAAGCCCGACCTGATCTACGTCTCGATCTCGGGCTTCGGCGAGACGGGGCCCTACTCCGGCAAGCGCGTCTACGACCCGGTCATCCAGGCGCTCTCCGGACTCGCGACGATCCAGGGCGATCGCGGCGTCGGTCGACCGAAGATGATGCGCGTCGTGATCCCGGACAAGGTCACGGCGATGACCGCCGCGCAGGCGATCACGGCGGCGCTCCTCGCGAAGGAGCGGACCGGAGAGGGGCAGCACGTCAAGCTCTCGATGCTCGATGCGATGATCTCCCTCGCCTGGCCCGAAGGCTACGCGGGTCACACCTTCGTGGGCAGCGAGGCCGACGTGCCGCGCAACGCCCTCGCCCAGGACCTCGTCTTCGAGACGAAGGACGGATACATGACGGCGGGCGCGGTCTCGGACTCCGAGTGGCACGGGCTGACCCGCGCCCTCGGCCATCCCGAGTGGCTCGACGACGATCGTTTCAAGACCGCGGGCGGCCGCGTCGCCTACGCGAAGGAGCGCCTCGACCAGACCGCCGACGTACTCGTCACGCGCACCACCGAGGAGTGGCTCGAGCGCCTCGACGCGGAGCAGGTCCCCTGCGCCCCGATCCTGCCGCTCTCGGAGATCCTCGAGCATCCGCAGATCGAAGCGACCGGCGTGGTCGTCGAGACGGATCACCCCGTCGCGGGCCGGATCCGTCAGGCGCGCGCCGCCGCGCAGTTCGAGAAGACCCCGACCAACCTGGACCGCCCCGCCCCGACGCTCGGCGAGCACACGGACGAGATCCTCGCCGAGCTCGGCCTCGCGCGGTAGGCGAGTTCGGCGCCCAAGGAATCGACAGGAACCGACATGCCCTACACGAACCGCCAATGGCTGCTCGCCGCCCGACCCGTCGGGATGGTGAAGGAAACCGACTTCCGCCTCGCGAGCGAAGAGATCCCCGGCGTCGCCGACGGCGAGTTCCTCATCCGCAACCTCTTCCTCGCCTTCGAGCCGGCCCAGCGCGGCTGGATCGACGACGTCGAGAGCTACATCCCGCCGGTCCAGCTCGGCGAGGCCATGCGTGCGGGGACCGTCGGCCAGGTGATCGAGTCGAAGCACCCCGAGTTCGAGAAGGGCCAGCTCGTCTCCGGCATGTTCGGCTGGCAGGAGTACTATCTGACGGACGGCACGCCGGGCCCCTTCGGGGGCGTTTCCCGCGTGCCCGACGGGATCCCGCCCCAGCGCATGCTCTCGGTACTCGGCGCGACGGGCATGACCGCCTACTTCGGGATCCACGACATCCATCCCGTGAACGAAGGCGACAACGTCCTCGTCTCCGGCGCCGCCGGCGCGACGGGGTCGGTCGCGTCCCAGATCGCGCGGATCCGCGGCGCCGGCAAGGTCGTCGGAATCGCCGGCGGTCCCGACAAGTGCAAGTGGCTCGTCGAGGAAGCGAAGCTCGACGCGGCGATCGACTACAAGAACGAGGACGTGCTGAGGCGCATGCGCGAGGAGTTCCCGAACGGTGTCGACCTCTACTTCGACAACGTGGGCGGCGACATCCTCGACGCGGCCCTGCTCGCGATGGCCGAGCGCGGCCGGATCACGATGTGCGGCGGCATCTCGGGCTACAACGAGGAGACTCCGCCGCCCGGCCCGAGCAACATCATGCAGATCGTGATCAAGCGGCTGTCGGTCAAGGGCTTCATCCTCTTCGACCACGTGGCGAACGCGGGCCAGGCGATCGCCGACCTCGCGAAGTGGAGCGCCAGCGGCGAGATCGCAGTCGAAGAAGACATCCAGGAGGGCTTCGAGAACACGCCGAAGACCTTCCTCCGCCTCTTCCAGGGCAAGAACCTCGGCAAGCAGCTGATCAAGATCGCAGACGCGGAGTAGGACACACCCATGACCGAATCCAATGCACTCCCCCTCGAAGGGGTCCGCATCCTCGCCGTCGAGCAGATGCAGGCCATGCCCTTCGGAACGCAGCTCCTCGCACGGATGGGCGCGGACGTCGTCAAGGTCGAGCACCCGACGCGCGGCGAGTCCGGCCGCGGAAGCCTGCCCTCGATCACCGACGAAGACGGGAGCGAGACCGGCGCGACCTTCCTCCGCAACAACCTCGCGAAACGGAGCCTCGGCCTCGACCTCAAGAACCCGAAGGGCGCCGAGCTCTTCAAGAAGCTCGTCCCCGCCTACGACGTCGTCGTCGAGAACTTCAAGCCCGGCACGATGGAACGGCTCGGGCTCGGCTACGACACGCTCGAGGAGATCCATCCCGGCGTCATCTACGTGGCCGTCTCGGGCTTCGGATCCCTCCGCGAGACGCCCTACGGCAGCTGGCCGGCCTATGCCTGCGTTCCGGAGGCGATGAGCGGCTTCTACTCCTTCCGCCCGGAGGAAGGGCGACGGCCCAACATCGGCGTCGCCGGCGCGATCGGCGACATCGGCTCGGGCCTCTTCGCGATGATCGGGCTGCTCGCGGCGCTCCACCGCAAGAACCAGACGGGCCGCGGACAGAAGGTCGACGTCGCCATGATGGACGCGATGATCTCGATCATGGACATGGTCGCGTTCGGACCGTCCATCGGCCAACACGACCAGAGCCTCAAGGCCTGGCCCGGCATCCTGCAGTGCTTCGACGCGAAGGACGGCATGTTCGTGCTCCAGGTCGGCCGCGAGCACCAGTTCGAAGCGCTCGCCGATCTGATCGGCTGCCCCGAGTGGAAGACCGACGAACGCTTCGCGACGCGACAGGGGTGGAGCGAGAACATCGAGCCCGTGATCCGTCCGGCAGTCGAAGCCTGGGCCGCGGACAAGACGAAGCTCGAGGCGTCGCGCATCCTCGCCGAGTCCGGCGTCGTCGCCGGCCCCTCCTACGAGGGGCACGACCTCCTCGCGGATCCGCACGTTCGATCCCACGACATGCTCTGCGAGGTCCCGGTCGAGGGCCGGGAGGACCCGGTGATCGTCCACGGCAACCCGATCAAGTTCTCGGGAAGCCCCGAAGGCCCGACGGACAAGTGGCCCCTCGTCGGCGAACACACGTCCGAGGTCCTCGAAGGCGACCTCGGACTCGCCGACGACGAGCTGGCCGTGCTGCGCAGCGAAGGCGTGATCAACTGAGGATCGGCGGCGTCCGGCTTCGCGCGATCGCGTGGGAGGACCGACCGGCCCTGGCTTCGCTCCTCTCGATCGAGGCCGTCCATCGCTTTCTCTGCGATGGAGCGCCCCCACCCGACGAGGCGATCGACGCCTGGATCGAAGAAGGCCTCGAACCGGTCGCGCCCTGGCTCGGCCTCTGGCTCCTCGAGAACGATCGGGGAGAAGCCTTCGGGTGCGTCCGACTCTCCGCGGCCGAGGACGAGGCGGCGAGCGCCGAGCTCACCTACCTGCTCGATCCGTCCGTCTGGGGGCGCGGTCTGGCGACCCGGATGGCGCGGACCGCGCTCGCCCGCGCGTTCGCCCAGGGCGCCGACACGGTCCTGGCCGGCGTCGACGCCCCCAACACGGACTCGATCGCCGTCCTGCGGCGCCTCGGGATGCGTTTCCTTCGCGACGCCGACTATCCGAGCGGACCGGGCGTCGAGTACGTTCTCTCGAGCGCAGACTTCGACCCACCCGTCGCCGGCGAGGCGTTCGACGTCGTGGACGAACGCTGACGCTGCGGCACTCACGGGAGGTCGCCATGCAGGCACTCGACACGCGAAGACGCGCGTCCAGCTCGCTACCCTCCCCGGGCCAAGGAGTCCGCCATGTCCTTCTCCCACCTCCTCTCCCCCACGAAGATCGGCTCGATGGAGCTGCCCAACCGCGTGGTGATGGCGCCGATGGGCGTCGAGCTCGTCGAAGCCGACGGCGTCGTTCGTCAGCCGACGATCGACTACTACGTCGAGCGCGTTCGGGGCGGGGTCGGCCTGATCATCTCCGAGAACACGAGCGCCGCGTATCCGATGGGCGCCAACTCGGCCCACGAGATCGCGGTCTCCGACGACAAGTACCTGCCGGGGCTCACGGCGCTCACCGAAGCGGTCCACGCCGCCGGTGGGAAGATCGCCATCCAGCTCGCCCATCACGGCAAGGTCGGCCGCCTCGACACGATCGAAGGGCGTGAGCTCCTCATGCCTTCGATGCCACGGAAGTCGACGCGACCGAGCGGTCCGCTCGATCTCTCGATGGACGAGATGATGGCCATGGCCAAGGCCTCGGGTGGCGGCAAGCCCGTCATCAAGGAGGCGACCCACGAGGACATCGCCTGGTTGATCGAGGCCTTCGCCGACGCGGCGGAACGCGCCCGGCGCGCGGGCTTCGATGCCGTCGAGATCCATGCGGCCCACGGCTACATCTTCTCCGAGTTCCACTCCCCCGCCTGGAATTTCCGCGAGGACGAGTACGGCGGCGACGCGGAAGGTCGATCGAAGCTCCTCTGCGACGTCCTGCGCGCCTGCAAGGCGCGCACGGGCGGCGACTTCCCGATCTGGTGCCGACTCGACGCGAAGGAGATCGGCGTCGAGAACGGCATCGTCGTCGAGGAGGCCGCCAAGACCGCGCGCTTCGCCCAGGAGGCGGGCGCCGACGCGATCCACGTGAGCGCCTACTCCGATCCGATGGGCGCAGGCTTCACCGAAGGTCCGCTCGTCCACCGCGAGGGCGGCTTCCTCGGGTTCGCCTCCACCATCAAGCGCTCGGTCGACGTCCCCGTGATCACCGCCGGTCGGATCACCGTCGAGCGCGGCGAAGAGGCGATCCGGGGCGGCGAAGTCGATCTCGTCGCGCTGGGGCGACCGCTCCTCGCGGAGCCCGAGCTCGTCAAGAAGCTGTCGGAGGGGCGTCGAGACGAAATCCGCCCCTGCATCTACTGCTACGTCTGCGTCGCGCAGCCCTTCTTCGATCGCCGGGTGAAGTGCGCCGTCAATCCGGTCCTCGCCCAGGAGAGCGAGTTCGCGCCCCTTCTCCGTGAGAAGGCGCCCGACCCCAAGCGCGTCGTCGTCGTGGGCAGTGGCCCGGCCGGCGTGGAAGCCGCCTGCACCGCCGCCGCCCGCGGCCATCAGGTCACGCTCTTCGAGAAGGACGCCCACGTCGGCGGAACGCTCCGCTTCGCTGCGCTCCCCTATGAACCCAACGAGCGCCTTCTCGACTGGATGGAGGCGCGACTCGCGCGATCGAACGTCGACGTCCGGACCGGCACACCGGCGACCGCCGAGGCGATCTCGGCGCTCTCCCCCGACGTCGTCCTCGCGGGCCTCGGTGCGCGACGCGAGTCGAGCGGGATCCCCGGCGCCGACGGATCCCACGTCTGGGACGGCGACGATCTCCGCCTCGTGCTCGCCGGCGATCCGGCGACGACCAGGCGCCTGGGCATCCCCCTCTACGCCCGGCTCGCGATCTCGATCGGACGCAGCCTCGGGATCACGACCGACCCGTCGCGCCTGCGGAGCGCCTCGAAGCTCTTCATGCCGATGGGCAAGCGCGTGACGATCATCGGCGGCGGACTCGTCGGCGCGGAGCTCGCGGAGTTCCTCGCCGAGCGGGGACGCGAGGTGACCGTGATCGAGCGGGGACCGGTCGTCGCCCTCGAAATGGCTCATCCACGACGCTGGCGTGTCCTTCACGAGCTTCGCGAGGCCGGCGTCGAGCTCGTGACCGAGGCAACACCCCTCGAGATCACGAAGGATGCCGTCCGCTTCAGCCGCAAGGGCGAAGGCGAGGACGAAGCGCCGGTGGAGCGCCTCGTGCCCGCGGACACGGTCGTGATCGCCGAAGGGCTCGCCGCCAACCCGGATCCGCTCGAGGCCCTTCGCGCCTGCGGCGCCCCGGTCGTCCCGATCGGCGACGTGGAAGGCGTGAAGTACATCGAGGGCGCCATCCACCAGGGCTTCCGCGCCGCGATCGAGCTCTGAATCCGGCGCGCCTCAGGCCGCGGCGACCTCGACCGGGATCCCGTTGAGGACGCCGTTGCCACTCGCCGTGTCGATCACGCGATCGTCGGTCAGGACGTTGCTGGGCACGCCCGCGTTCGCCGCAGCGACGGCCATGCGCGACCCGGGCGTTCCGTGCCCCCAGCCGTGGGGCAGTGAGACGACGCCCTTCATCATGGCCTCGCTCACCTCGACCTCGACCTCGAGAGCGCCGGCCTTCGAACGGATCTCCGTTCGGCTGCCGCTCTCGAGACCGCGCGTCGCGGCGTCGTCCGGATGCATGAGCAGGGTGCAGCGGGACTTGCCCGAGACGAGGCTCGGCACGTTGTGCATCCAGGAGTTGTTCGAGCGGAGGTGACGTCGGCCGATCAGCAGGAGCCCTTCGGAGGCGCCGCCGTCGAGGCGCGCGCGGACCCGCGCCCAATCCGCGACCAGGTGCGGAGCGTCCAGGTCGAACTTCGCGCTCTCGGTCCGCAGGCGCGCGGGGAAGCGCTCGACCATCGGTCCGAGATCGATCCCGTGCGGGTGCTCGGCCAGCTTCCGGAGCGAGACCCCGCCCGGGCGCGCGCCGAAGAGATCGCCCTGCCAACCGCCGCGGAGCTTCAGATCGAGCTGCTTGAGGAGCGGCGAGAGGCCCTCGAGCTCCGCTTCGATCTTCTCGCGATCGAGGTCGTGTCGGTCCACGAGCTTTCCGATCGCCTTCTCGATCAGCTCGTCGTGGAGCTGGTTCGGATCGGCGTCCGCGCCCTGCCCCGCGATCGCGAGGGTGAGCCGCGCGAAGATCTCGGCCTCGTCCGGACCGTCCGATTCGAAGACCGGCTCGTCGAACTTCGCGAAGCTGCGGATCGCGTTCACCATGAACGTGAACTCGTAGGTCGGCTCCTCGAGCGCCGACGGCGCCGGCAGGATCACGTCCGCGTGCCGGCTGGTCTCGTTCACGTAGATGTCGAAGGCCACGTAGAAGTCGAGCTCGCCGAACGCGCGATCGAGCCGCTCGCTGTTCGGGTAGGAGCGGACGGGATTCGCGGCGACGCTCAGCGCGGCGCGGATCTGGCCGGGGCCGGGCGTCTCCATCTCGTCGGCGAGGCTCGCCGCGGGGAACTCACCGTTGATCTCGGGGTGGCTCCCGACGCGGCTCTTCCAGCGACCGACGCGGTAGCCGCGACCGCCGGGCTCGCCGTCGTCGATGCTCGCCGCGATCGGCGACGAGGTCATCACGCCGCCGGGCCGATCGAAGTTTCCCGTCAGGATGTTGAGCACCGCGCACATCCACGCGGTCGCCGTCCCGAACTCGACCGTATGCGCCCCGATCCGGCCGTAGACCGCGGCGGCCGCCGCGCCGGCGAGGTCCCGCGCCTGGCGTCGGGTCGTCTCGGCATCGATCCCGCAGAGATTCGCGACCGCCTCCGGAGTGAACGCGTCCACCAGCTCGCGGATCGTGTCGACGCCGTCCACGAAGGGTTCGAGCCGGCCGATGTCGACGAGATCCTCCTCGAAGAGGGTCCGCACCATCGCGGCGAGCCAGAAGACGTCGGTCCCGGGCCGGATGAAGAGATGTTCGTGGGCCCGGGCGGCGGTCTCGGAGCGCCGGGGGTCGACGACGACGAGCCTGGCTCCACGCTTCGGCATGTCCTTCAGTCGGCCCGGAAAATCCGGGGCCGTCATCAGACTGCCGTTCGAGGCCATCGGGTTCGCCCCGAGCATGAGCAGGTGGTCCGTCCGGTCGATGTCCGGGATCGGGAACGCCGCCGGGTCGCCCCAGAGCAGACCCGACACGACGTGTGCCGGCATCTGGTCGACGGTCGACGCGCTGTAGATCTGACGCGTGCCGCAGGCGCGGATCATCGGCCCCATGTAGAAGGCGGGGGCCAGGTGGTGGGTCGTAGGATTGCCGAGCACGAGGCCCAGGCTCTCGCGCCCGTGCTCCTCGAAGACGCGACCGAACCCCTCGGCGACGGCCGCGAAGGCCTCGTCCCAGGTCGCGGGAACCAGCTCACCGTCACGACGGACCAGCGGCGTCCGCAGTCGGTCCGGATCGTCGTGCAGCTCGCCCAGGTTCGCGCCCTTCGGGCAGATGAAGCCGCGACTGAAGGGGTCGTCGTCGTCCCCGCGCACGCGGACGACGCGGTCGCCTTCGACCTCGACCGCGAGGCCGCAAGTGGCCTCGCAGAGCGGGCAGGTTCGATACTGGGTCCGGGGGGCGGCGTCGGTGGGGGCCATGGCGTGTCTCCTGAGGCCTGATCTTAGGCGAGGCCGCCCGTCCCGCGTCTCCAGCGGGCTGACCCGACCCCGTTTGACACCCGCCAGCCCCCTACCTAGCTTCCGAGAAACGCGCCCCCCCTACGGATACGGGTCCCCGACGACCCATCCGCCCTCGCCCGCCTCGCGCGGTCGACCCGGAACCCCGATGCCCCTAAGTCCTTGCCGCGAAAAGTCTTTTCAGCGGTCTACCACCTCTTCTCCGGGCTCGTCGGGCCGGCCCGACGCGGTGGGGCGGCGGGCGGAAGAGATCCCCCTGCGATGAAGCGCTCCGCCCTTCGCCAACCGCTGCTGATCATCGGCGCGGCCGTTCTCGTGGTCGCCCTCCTCGTGCGCGTCCAGCGCTCGCCCGAGGATCGCCCCCAGCAGAACGCCGCGCCCCTCGTCCGGACGGTGGTCGCCGAGCCGACCGAAGTCCGATTCACGGTCCAGGCGAACGGCTCCGTCACGCCGCGGACCGAGAGCGAGCTGATCCCCCAGGTCTCTGGCGAAGTCGTCGAAATGTCGCCCCAGCTCGTCGCCGGCGGCTTCTTCGAGGAAGACGATTTCCTGGCCCGGATCGACGACGCCGACTACCGCGTCGATCGCGAGGCCGCGCGGGCCCAGGTCGCGCGCGCTCGCAGCGAGTTCGGTCGCGCCGAGAAGGAGCGCGCCCGCCAGCGCCGCCTCGCTGATCGCTCGGTCGCGAGCGAGGCCCGGATCGACGATGCCGAGAACGCGTACGGGATCGCCGAGGCGAGCCTGCGTGAAGCCCAGGCCCGACTCGAGCGCGCGGAGCGCGACCTCGCACGAACCGAGATCCGTGCCCCCTACCGCGGCCGCGTCCGCGCGGAGCAGGTCGACCTCGGTCAGTTCGTGAACCGCGGCCAGTCGATCGCGACCCTCTACGCGATCGACTACGCCGAGGTCCGGCTCCCGATTCCGGATCGCGAGCTCGCCTACCTCGAGTTCGGACAGTTTCGCGCCGCGATCGTCGGGAAGGGCGAGACGACCGGAGCGAAGGTCGTCCTGTCGACCGAGTTCGCGGGCGCCCAGCACCACTGGGAAGGCGTGCTCGATCGGACCGAGGCCGAGCTCGACCCCAGGAGCCGCATGATCAACCTCGTCGCCCGCGTGCCCGAGCCGTACAAGCTCGAGGCGCCGCGGAGCGCGCCCCTCGCGATCGGTCTCTTCGTCGACGCGGAGATCGAAGGGCGGGTCGTCGAGGACGCCTTCGTCCTGCCGCGGGACGCGCTTCGCGCGGGCGACCGCGTGTACGTGATCGACGCGGAGAACCGGATCGCCTTTCGCGAGGTCGAGGTCCTCCGGACCGAACGCGATCGGGTGGTCGTCGCCGGAGGCCTCGTCGCCGGCGAGATGATCTGTACCTCGCCCCTCGATGCGGCGATCGATGGCATGCTCGTCCGCGTGAGCGGCGAGACGGCGGCACCCACCGTCGAGGATCCCGCTTCGGAGGACCTCGCGGAGCGCGGGGACGCGGAAGCGGCGGCAGGAGCCATCCCGTGATCCGCGCCATCGCGTGGTTCGCCCGGAACCACGTCGCCGCGAACCTGCTGATGGCGCTCATGCTGATCGGCGGGATCGTCAGCCTGCCCGCGATCCAGCAGCGCGCCTTCCCCGAGATCGTGGTCGACGTGATCGCGATCAACGTCGTCTATCTCGGCGCAGCGCCCGAAGAGGTCGAGCAGGGCGTCTGTATCCGGATCGAGGAAGAGATCCACGGCATCGACGGGATCGAGGAGATCAAGAGCTCCGCCGCCGAAGGGGCCTGCGGCGTGAGCGCCGAATTGATGACGGGCTATCCGATCGACCGCGCTCTCTCCGAGATCAAGAACGCCGTCGACTCGATCACGACCTTTCCGGTCGAGACCGAGAAGCCGATCGTCAGCCACTTCGAGGTTCGCAATACCGCCCTGTCGATCGCCGTCTCCGCCGCCGCCGACGAGCGCTCGCTCAAGGTCTACGGCGAGCGGATCCGCGATTCGATCGCGTCCCTGCCCGACGTGACCCAGGTCGAGCTCAAGAACGTCCGCGACTACGAGATCTCGATCGAGGTCGCCGAGGAGACGCTCCGACGGCACGACCTGACCTTCGACGAGGTCGTCGCGGCGGTCCGGCGCGGCTCCCTCGATCGACCCGGCGGATCCATCAAGACGACGGGCGGCGAGATCCTTCTCAGGACGAAGGGTCAGGCCTACGTCGGCCAGGAATTCGAGCGGATCGTCCTACGGACCGAGGCGGACGGGACGCGGCTCCTCCTCTCGGACGTCGCGACCGTCGTCGACGGCTTCGAGCCGGACGAGCAGTTCGCCACCTTCGACGGCAACCCCGCGATCACGATCAAGGCCTACCGCGTCGGCGACCAGAAGGTGATCCGGGTCGTCGACGCGATCCGTGCCCATCTCGAGGAGTTCCGCGCGTTCGTTCCGGAAGGACTCTCCATGAACGTCTGGGAAGACGAGTCCCAGACGCTCAAGGACCGCCTCAACATCCTGATCAAGAACGGGGTGAGCGGATTCGTCCTCGTCTTCGTCGTGCTCGCCCTCTTCCTTCGCCTGAAGCTCGCGATCTGGGTCTCGATCGGCGTGCCGCTCTCGATCCTGGGGGCGCTCTTCCTCTTCCCCTACACCGACATCTCGATCGACGTGATCTCGCTCTTCGCGTTCATCATGGTGCTGGGACTGCTGGTGGACGACGCCGTCGTCGTCGGCGAGAACGTCCATCGCCACCAGGAAGCCGCGGAAGACCCCCTCGACGCCTCCGTTCGCGGGACCCAGGAGGTCTCGATCCCGGTGATCTTCGGCGTACTCACGACGATCGCCGCCTTCGGCCCGATGATCTTCGCGCCCGGCACGATGGGCCAGATCTTCGGCGTGATCGGGCTCTCCGCCTCGCTCTGCCTCGTCTTCTCGGTGATCGAGTCCCAGCTCGTCCTGCCGGCCCACCTCGGCCACATGAAGCCGAGCGCCGCCCACGGGACGCTCGAGCCGGGCTCGCTCCAGGCGCGCTGGAAGTCCTTCCAGGCGACGATGGCCTCGAGCCTCTCGCGCCTCGCCCAGGACCGCTATCGGCCGCTCCTCGATCGCGCCCTCGCGAACCGCTACTCGGTCATCGCCGGGGGGATCGGCATCCTCGTCATCGCGCTCACCACGGTGGGAACCGGGATCGGCGGCGCCAAGATGAATTTCTCGTTCTTCCCGCCGATCGAGAGCGACTACGTGACCGCGACGCTCACGATGCCCCAGGGCACGCCGATCGAAGCGACGGAGCGCGCCGCACGGGTCGTCCTCGATGCTGCCCACCGAACCAAGGCCGAGCTCGCCGAGGATGGCTTCGATGCGGACGAGCTGATCCAGCACGTGCTCTTCTCGGTCGGCCAGCAGCCCAACGCCGGCGACTCCGGTCCTGGCGATCCTTCCGGCGCGACCGGAAGCCACCTCGCCGAGATCCGGATGTCGATCCAATCGGGGGACCACCGCCCGATCAGTGCGGCCGAGATCAAGCAGCGATGGCGCGACCAGACGGAGAAGGTCGCCATCCCGGACGTCGTCGAGCTCAGCTTCAACGCCGCGCTCTTCGACGCCGGCGACCCGATCGACATCCAGCTCCGAAGCACCGACGTCGACCAGCTCGTCGAGGCCGCAGGCCGACTCAAGGCCGAGCTCTCGCGAAAGATCGGCGTGTTCGAGATCAGCGACTCGTTCCGTGCCGGAAAGCAGGAGCTCAAGCTCGACATCCTGCCCGCCGCCCAGACCCTCGGTCTCACCCTCGACGATCTCTCGAAGCAGGTCCGGCAGGCGTTCTACGGCGAGGAGGCCCAGCGGATCCAGCGCGGTCGCGACGACATCCGCGTGATGGTCCGCTACCCGGACCGGGACCGGCGCTCCCTCGCCGACCTCGACGAGCTCCGGATCCGGACCCCGAACGGGGGCGAGGTTCCCTTCTACGCCGTCGCGCGCGCCGAGCTGGGGCGGGGCTTCGCGACGATCAAACGGGCGGACCGCAACCGCGTGATCCACGTAACCGCGGACGTCGACGTCAAGGAGGTCGCGGCGGGCGACGTGATCGCGGAGCTCGAGCGCGAGTTCATACCGCTGCTCCTCGCCGACTATCCGGGCATGTCCTACTCGCTCGAGGGCGAGCAGTCCGAGCAGGCGGAGAGCATGGGCGGGCTCTTCCGCAACTACGCGGTCGCGCTCTTCATGATCTACGCGCTGCTCGCGATCCCGCTCCGGTCCTACGTCCAGCCGCTGATCATCATGGCCGTGATCCCCTTCGGCCTCGTCGGCGCGATCATCGGCCACTGGTTCATGTACTTCGTGCGCGAGATCTTCACGGACCAGACCTTCAACTTCTCGATGATGTCGATCTTCGGGTTCGTCGCGTTGACGGGGGTCGTCGTCAACTCGAGCCTCGTCCTCGTCCACTACATCAACGAGCGGCGCGCCGAGGGCGTGGCCCTCGAAGAAGCGGTCCGGGCCGCCGGTGTTGCCCGCTTCCGGCCGATCGTGCTGACGTCGATGACCACGTTCGTCGGCCTCGCGCCGATCCTGCGCGAGGGCAGCGTGAGCGCGCAGTTCCTGATCCCGATGGCCACGAGCCTGGGCTTCGGCGTCCTCTTCGGCTCGACGATCTCGCTCTTCCTCGTCCCGTCCGCCTACGTCGTCGTCGAGGACGTGAAATCGGCCCTCGCAGGACGCAAGGACGAACTCCAGGAGATCGACCCGCTCGATCCGCTGATCGGCAGCTGAGGTCCTCCGGTCGCACCGAACCATCTCCGTCCGAACGAACGAGACTCAGAGCGGCTCGGTCCCCTCGTTCAGGATCGAGAGGTATTCGTCATAGACGAAGAGCCGATTGCGTTGCTTGCCGGTCAGCTCTCGGACGATCCCCAGCTCGACGAGCAGGTCGATCGAAGAAGAGACCGTGGGAAACGAGAGCTCGGTCCGTTCCGACACCGACGAGATCGAGCCCAACGGACGTGCGGAGAAGGCTTCCAACACACGAAGCGCCGACCCGGCTCGGCGCCCCCGATTGGCGATCGAGTTGCGATCCTTCGAGAAGAGCCGCGAGAGCCGATCCGTCGCAGCGACGACCTCCTGCGCCACCGACGTGACGCCTTCCAGGTAGAAGGACATCCACGCTTCCCAGTCTCCATGTGTGCGGACTCGAGTCAGCAGCGAGTAGTACTCCGTTCGATGCTGCTTGAAGTAGAGACTCAGATAGAGGAGAGGATCGCTGAGGGTGCGTTGCTCGCAGAGCAGGAAGGTGATCAGAAGACGACCCACCCGACCGTTGCCATCGAGGAAGGGATGAATGGTCTCGAACTGGACGTGCGCGAGTCCTGCGCGAAGAAGCGGCGGAAGATCGTCGTCTTCTGCGTGCAGGAATCGCTCGAGGTCCGTCAGGCACTCAGCCAGCCGATTCGCAGGAGGCGGAACGAACTCCGCGTCGCGCGCGCGCTGCCCTCCTAGCCATACGCCAGTCGTGCGGAATTCGCCGGGCTGCTTGTCGCTTCCGCGTCCGCGGGCGAGAAGGACTTCGTGGATCTCCCGGATGAGCCGCGTCGAGAGCGGGAACCCGCCTCGCAGCCGCTCGAGCCCGTGCTGGAGCGCCGCGACATAGCTCGCGACTTCCACGACATCCGACTCGGGAACGCCGGGCGCTTCGTCCAACTCGAAGAGCAAGAGATCGGAGAGCGTCGACTGCGTGCCTTCGATCTGCGAAGAGAGAAGCGCCTCTTTCCGGATGTACGTGTAGAGAAGGAGTTCCTTGTCGGGCAGAAGCGTCGAGACGCCGTCGAGACGACCAAGCGACACGTTCGCCTCGGCGGCGAGTCTGTTGAGACCCGTAAGGTCGAGGGATGGCATGGGAGGAAGGGGAAGTGGGACGAAGGCAGCTACGCGATCCCCTCCGATCACGGTCTCTTCGTATCGCCCGGTGAGTCCGCGCTCCAATCACTTGCCCTCGAACGCAAGAAGTTTGAATAGCCTCGCTCGTAGCTAAATTTTATAGCCCAAATTTTAACAATAGCGATGATCCCCCGAAGGGATCCCACTGACGCCGTCTGCGACGCCCGCGCAGTGTTCTGAGAGCACCGCAACCCGGCCGACGCCCCCCGGCTAGAGCAGCTCTTCCGCGAGCAGCTCGAGCGCTTCCGGCTGCATCGCCCCGACCTGGAGCGCCGCGACCTCGCGCCGCGACCCAGCCTCCTTCCACGCCTGGAGGCGGTCGCGGATCTTGTCCGCGGGGCCGACGAGGTGGACGGCGTCGACGAGCTCATTCGGGACCGCGGCGATCGCCTCGGCCTTCTTCCCGTCGAGGAAGAGGTCCTGGATCTCGATCGCGGCGTCCACGAAGCCCATCCGCTTGGCGTAGTCGTTGTAGAAGTTCTTGTCGCGGGCGCCCATGCCACCCACGTACTGAGCGATGTTGGCCTTGACCGGGGCCATCGCCTTCTCGACGTCGTCGCTGATGATGCACGAGATGCCGACCTGGACGTCGAAGTTCTCGAGGCTCTTGCCGCCGCCCGCCTTCGCGAAGCCCTCTTCGAGGGGGGACTGGAGCAGCTCCTTGTAGCGCTCCGGGTCGTACATCATCGGAATCACGCCGTCGGCGACCTCGGCGGCACACTTCAGACCGTTGGGACTGATCGACGCCGTGTAGATCGGGATGTCGGGGTTGCCGTGCAGGATGCTCTTGAGTGGCTTGCCGAGGCCCGAGGCCTTCGGGTCCTTCGTCGGGATCTGGTAGTACTCGCCGTCGAACTCGAGCTTCTCCTCGCGCGCGAGGATCTTGCGGATGATCGCGATGTACTCCTTGGTCCGCGTGAGGGGCTTGCCGTAGGGCACGCCGTGCCAGCCCTCGATCACCTGGGGACCCGAGGGCCCGAGACCGAGCTTGAAGCGCCCGCCCGAGAGGTGATCCAGGGTCATCGCGGTCATGGCCGTCATCGCCGGCGTCCGCGCCTGCATCTGCATGATCGCCGTCCCGACCTTGAGGGTCGTCGTCTGCGCCGCGATCCAGGTCGCCGTCGTGACCGCGTCGTTGCCCCACGCCTCCGCCGTCCAGGCGGACTCGAAGCCGAGGCTCTCGGCGTGCTTCACGAGGTCCATGCGGATCGAGGCCTTCGGTCCGAAGTTCATGGCATTGATGGCGAGCTTCATTGCGTTTCCTTTCGAGGGCCGCTCCGTGAATCGAGGGTGGCCCGATCGGGCGTTCAGGTCTGCAGGCTCTTGCGAGCGTTCTCCGCGAACTTCTTCGCGGCGTCGTCGTCCTTGGTCAGGTTCTTCACCTTGATCGGAACCGCCAGCCCCCGGTCGACCGCCGGCCGCGGCCGGATCGACTTGAGCCAGCGCTCCAGGTTCGGGAGCCCCTCGATGGAGACCCCCGACCACTTGTACGTCTTGACCCAGCAGAAGTTGGCGATGTCCGCGATCGTGTACTGGTCGGCGGCGAGCCACTCCTTGCCCTCGAGGCCGCGCTCGATCACTTCGAAGAGCCGGCGACTCTCGTTCTGGTAGCGCGCGATGACGGACGGGAGCTTCTCGGGGAAGTAGCGGAAGAAGACGTTCGCCTGCCCCATCATCGGGCCGATCCCACCCATCTGGAACATCAGCCACTGCATCGTCTCGGAGCGGCCCTTCGCGTCCGTCGGCAGGAGCCGCCCGGCCTTCTCGGCCAGATAGACCATGATCGCGCCGGTCTCGAAGACCGCGAAGTCTTCTTCCTCGCGATCGACGATCACCGGGATCCGGCCGTTCGGATTGAGCTTCAGGAACCACTCTTCCTTCTGCACGTTCTTCGAGAGGTCGATGGCGTGCGCCGTGTACTCGAGCCCGAGCTCCTCGAGCGTCACGCTCGCCTTGTGACCGTTCGGCGTCGGGGCCGTGTAGAGATCGATCATGTCGGACCTCCCGTCGTTCTCGTTCGGAGAGTTCAGGCGCTCTGGAGCGTCTCGAGGCAGCCCGCCGCCGCGAGCACGGGGTCGAGGGCTTCCTTGGCCTCGGCCGCCGCGTACTTCTCTCGCAGGACCGCGAGGGACTTCGCGTGGTACTTCTGGGGCTGCTGCGTGAAGGTCTCGCCCAGGAGTTCGACGCTGAACGACTCGTCTCCTGAACCGAAGGCCGCCGCGTTCGCGACGGTCCAGGGACAGAAGAGCGCGCCGACCTGCTCGGCCAGGAAGGGCGCGAGGGTCGACTCGACGCTCGCCCAGTCCTCCCAGTCGCCGAGGATCGTGGGCCAGGTCATGCGGTGGATCCAATCGAGGACGTTGGGTGCCGAGCCTTCGACCCAGGCGCCACCGGTCGGGTCCGTCCAGGCATTGTAGATCTGACCCCAGAGCCCGAAGTCGCCCCAGGACGGACGGCCGCCGAAGAGATAGGGGCGATCCTCGAGGTGGGCTTCCAGCCGTGCCAGGCCCGCCAGGAACGAGCGTTCGATCTGCGGTCCCGTGACCTCGTTCGAGCCGACGAAGTGGAGGCGTCCCTTCATCCGTTCCATGAACTGGGCGCGGACGGCGAGGCGGGCCTCCTCGTTGCCCTTTGGCGCCATCATCGTCGCGGCACGACCCGCGGCCGAGAGGCAGTCCTCCTCTCGGGCCCAACGCAGGTGGAACATCCACTTGTTGCCCCATTCGTCGCCGAACTCCTCGAGCAGGATCGAGACGAAGCGCGCGACCGGGTCGCTCGGGTGCGTGGACGGCTCCGGCGCGAGCTCGTCGATCCGCTCCATGATCGGCGTCGAGTCCTGGAGCGCCTGCTCGTCCGGCGACACCACCAGGGGAATGATCAGGATCTTCGCGAACTTCTGGTACTCGGCCATCGAGTCCGCGTTCCGGACGATCCAGCGGTGGGGCACGTCCTTGAAGCGGAAATAGGAACGGATCTTCACCGAGAAGGGCGAGAGCTCGTTGCCGAAGATGCGGTACTCGTCGGGCGAGATCGCGGAAGCTCGTTGCGAAGGCATGGGGGGATCCTCTCGTTCGCGCGGCGACGAAGCACGATGGCAGATCGACCTGTGCGCCGCAAAATCGTGGAAGGACTCGAGGTCATTGGTCGAAGAAACCCCGGCCGTGGACCCGGAACCCTCCTCGGACGTCAGCCGCTCGGAACGGAATCCGCGTCGACGTGGATCCAGGTCGCGCGCGCATGGCCCACGCACGCGCCGGCCTCGTCGTAGAGCGCGGTCCCGGTGACGTGCTTCCGTCCGTCGTTCTCGATGTACCAGCTGGTCACGACGCAGGGCGCACCGATCCGGACGGAGCCGAAGATCTGCACGGCCATCTCGCCTAACAGCACGACCCCGTCGACCTGCGGGAAGGAGAAGGCCCCGGGGCAATCGAGGGCCGCCCAGACGAACGTGTCGTCGAGTTCGCCCGCGGAGCCCGAGCGGAGACTCTCGTCCGGCGTCCAGGTCGCCGCGAAGAGCCCGCCCTCGTTCGCCGCGCCCGGAAAGATCCGAAGCCCGTCGCCCGCCTCCCGATCGATCCCACAGACGAAGCAACCCGGAAAGACGTGCTCGTCGAATCCGCGAAACGACCGCGTCGCCTCGGCGGCCACCTCGAAGGAGGGCGGAGGAGGCGGGGAGAGTTCGAGCGGAACGGCCCGTGCCTTCGCAACCAGGCGATCGCCGTCGAAGAGCCCCGCGCCCTCGCCTTCTTCCCGGACGTCGAGCGCGGCTTCGAGCGGCGGCGGCGCGAAGAGTCGGACGGCGACCGCTGGGCGATCCGCGTCGGTCTCGACGAAGCCCGCGAGTCGTCCAGCGACGTAGCCTCCGTTCCCGGAGGTCGGAGGTCCGCAGAAGCGCGACGCGATCGAGAAGCTCCCGAGGCCCATACGAGTGCTAGATCCGAATCTCGCCGCTCGCGATCCGGTCGTAGGCGATCCCATCGAGCGGGACGTAGGTCGACTTCTCCGGGTCGCGGTAGTAGATCGGATCCTGGAGCTGGGCGGGATCGAAGCCCTCCTTCACGAGGTCGACCTTGCGGTGCTTGAAGGTTCCGGTGATCTCCATCTGCGGAAGGAGCCGGACGAAGAGCGGGCGGGCGTAGAAGGCGAGCTCCTGCTCGATCCGTCGACCGAAGGCTTCTAGGTCGAAATCGTCGGACGTGACGAGGGCGGCCATGCCTGCGCGGCCGTCGGCGCCGGGCACCTCGACACCGTAGACGTTCGCCTCTTCCACCCCGGGCTCGACCTACAGGACTTCCGCGACCTCGTTCGTCGAGACGTTCTCGCCCTTCCACCGGAAGGTGTCCCCGATCCGATCGACGAAGTAGAAATAGCCGTCGCGATCGAGTCGGAGAAGGTCACCCGTCCGGAAGTAGGCGTCGCCCTTCTCGAAGACGTCGGTCAAGATCTTCTTCTTCGACGCTTCCTCGTTGGTGTAGCCCTCGAAGCGCTGGGTCGCGTTGATCTTCATCAGCAGCTCGCCGGGCTCGTCGAAGTCCGCCGGCGTGCAGAACCCGTCTTCGCCGCGGATCACCGCTTCCTCGACGACGTCGAAGCGTGCGACCTGGATGCCCTGAGCCTTGCGCAGCAGGGGCGGCAGGTAGCCGATCGCCCCGACGCGGCTGTCGTGGTTGAGCAGCATCATGTTGCCCTCGGTCGCGCCGTAGAACTCGACGATCCGCGGGATCTTGAAGCGCTCGACGAAGGGCCCCCACACCTCCGGGCGCAGACCGTTGCCCATCGCCGTCCGGATCCGGTGGCGGTTCTCGTCGGGATGGGTCGGCGAATTGAGGAGGTAGCGACAGAGCTCGCCGATGTACTGGAAGACGGTCACCTCGTGCTGGACACAATCACTCCAGAACCGCGACGCCGAGAATCGGCGTGCGATCACGAGGGTTCCGCCGGCCATCAGGATCCCCCCCGCGGCGAGCATCCCGCCCGCGCTGTGGTAGAGCGGGAGGCAGCAGTAGAGCCGATCGGCCGGCGTGAGACTCTGGAACTTCCAGCAACCGACCGCCGCGGTCATCGCCTTCGAGTGGCTGACGCGAGCCGCCTTGGGCAGACCCGTCGTGCCGCTCGTATAGATGTAGAAGAGGCCATCCGCTCCGGTCCGCGCCGCGCGGACGCTCTCCGGAACCGCCGCGTCCCCCGCCGCCTCGCAGGCCGCGTCGAAGGAGGTCGCCTCGAGGAGGGTGGCCGCCTTCGCGTCGGACGCGTCGTCGAAGGACGCCAGCAGGATCGTCGGCTTCGTCTCGAGCTCCGGGAGGACCGACGCCGCCCCTTCGGCGAGCTCGCTGCCGACGATCAGGTAGTCCGCCCCGGCTTCGCGGATGCAGTGGGCCAGGCGATCCCCGGTCAGATGGGTGTTGAGCAGCGCCGTCACGACGCCGACCCGGGAGAGACCGAGCCAGGTCGCCACGTACTCGGCGCGATTCTCCATGAGGAGCGCGACGACGTCGCCTCGCTCGAGGCCCTGCCCGAGCGCCCAGTTCGCGACGCGGTTCGCGTGACGATCGAGCTCACCCCAGGTCATCCGACTCGACTCGCCGACCAACGCCGGCTGATCCGGACGACGCTGGAAGTGTTCCGCGAGGGAGTCCGAGAACTCGACGCGCCGCTGCGGCCCGAAGCGAAGCGCGCTCGGGACCACGCGGCCGAAGGCGGAGACGAACCCGAGGGCGCGGCTGACTCTTCGAAGGGCATTCATGCTGGGGACACTCCTGATCCTGACCCGCTCGTCAGCGGGGGGGCTCGGCACTCACCTCGGAGAAGACCAGGTCGAAGCCCTTCTTCTCGAGCCGATGCCTCGGAGTGTAGGCGAGAACGGGCTCCCAACCGGTCCCGGCGAGCGCCTGGTCCACCCGCGCCCGATCCGCCACCGGGAGCGCCCGATAGGGGTCGAGGATCCGCTGGAGCATCCAGAGGGAGTAGACCTGCGCACCCCGGGTCAGGGTCGACCCCCGGAGCGGCCATTCGGCGATCCCGACGACCCGCGGCGGCGTCTCGCCCACGAGCGCGTGCTCGTCCGCCCAGGCCTCGACGACCTCGGCCAGTGCGACGAGGAGCGACGCTCCGTCGCCGCCCATCGTGGTCAGGACGTCGACGAGAGTATCGGGCAGGGCGTCGTCCGCGAACCAGTCGCCCTGATCGTCCGCCCCCGGCATGTTGCAGTACTCGATCCAGCGAACGACGGGCAGCGCCGTCTCGAGGAGCAGCCGGCGCGACAGCAGATCCGTGTAGTAGTGGGCATAGATCGGCCCCATCAGGGCACAGTCGGCGAGGCTCATCCGATCGCCGAGCACGAAGTCGTTCTCGTCGAAATGAGCCGAGAGCGTCGCGAGCATCGCCGTCACGTGCTCGTCGATCGCCGGCGCCGCCTCCGGCGTCGCCCCGACCGCGAAGCGCCCCTTCACCATCTGGTCCCCGGCGCGGTTGCCCTGCTCCATCGAGCCGGTCATCGCCCCGAAGCGCCGACGCGTGAGCGCCTCGCCCTCTTCCGTCCCCCAGCGGGTGTGCATCGCCGACGTGAGCATCACCTCGTCCGCGAAGACCTCGATCAAGGCGCAGACGATCCGGTGGAGCGGCGTCTTCGGGTAGAGCGGCGGATCCGGGTGGCGCGCCTCGAGGGCGTCGAGGATGTCGCTCGTGTCCTGCCAGACCTCGCCCTCCGGCGTGGACACCGCCGGGATGAACGCGTACCCGGTCTGCTCCAGGATCCAACGCACGTCGGCGCGCTTCTCCTCCAGGAAGAGCTGCTTGTAGCGCATCGCCGCCCGCGCCTTCGCCGTGAAGTACGAGACGTCGAAGCCGTGCAGGACGTAGGGTCGATCGGTGGGATTCATGGGCCTGCCCTTCGGGACCTCGAGCCGTCCCGCTGGATATAATGGCATCGAGTATGCCATAATCTGAGCATGGCGACCGCAGCCGACAACCCGACCGACGGACGCGTCCAGCGCTCCGAACGAAGCCGCGAGGCGATCGTTCGCGCGCTCCTCGACCTGGTCGGGGCGGGTACGCTCCGACCGACCGCCCAGCAGGTCGCGGCCCGGGCCGACGTCGGCGTGCGCACGGTCTTCCGGCACTTCTCGGACATGGACACGCTCTTCGCGGCCATGAACGAGCGCCTGACCGACGAGGTGCGCCCCTTCTTCGTCCGCGAGGCGCAGACCGGTTCGCTGGACGACCGCGCGGCCGGGCTGCTCGCGGCCCGCTTCCGGATCCTCGAGCGCGCCGAGCCCTACATGCGCTCCGCCGCACTCCAGCGTGCCGACTCGTCGTTCCTGCAGGCCCAACACGATCGCACCGTGCGCGACCTGCGGACGGACCTCCGGCGCTGGCTGCCGGAGCTCGACGACACGCCGCCGGCGATCGCCGACGGTCTCGAGCTCGCGCTCTCCTTCGAGGCGTGGGATCGCCTGCGAACGGAGCAGCGCCTCGGCGTGCGCCGCGCCCGCGAATCCGTGGCGCGGATCGTCGCGACCCTCGTCGCCGCGATGCCCTCTCGAGACTGACGCGCACACCCGGCGCGCGAGACCCACGAATGGAGACGCCATGACCACTCCCTCCCCGCTTCCGATCCTGGGCGCCGTCGGCTCGCCCTACACGCGCAAGCTCCGCGCCGTCTGCCGCTATCGCCGGCTGCCCCACGTCTTCATCCAGAACGGCAACCGCGAGTCCCGCGGCCTCCCGAAGCCGAAGGTCGAGCTGATGCCGCAGCTGATCCTCGAAGAGGACGGCGAGCGCAAGGCGATCACGGACACCACGCCGATCATCCGGCGCCTCGAGGAGAGCCACCCGAACGAGCGCTCGGTGATCCCCGAAGATCCCGCGATCGCGTTCCTCGACGCGCTGGTCGAGGACTACGGCGACGAGTGGATCACGAAGGCGATGTTCCACTACCGCTGGGCATATGCGGCGGACATCGAGAAGGCGGGCTCGATCCTGCCGCGCTGGTCGATGTCGCAGCAGTCCGACGAGAAGCTCGAGGGGTTGAGCCAGATGTTCTCGAAGCGCCAGATCGACCGGCTCTGGGTCGTCGGTTCGAACGAGAAGACCGGACCGCTCATCGAAGCGAGCTACGAGCGCTTCCTGGCTCTCATGGAGAACCACCTGCGCGAGCACCGCTTCGTCCTCGGCGACCGGCCGGGCAGCGGCGACTTCGGGCTCTACGGACAGCTGACCCAGCTCGCCCTCTTCGACCCGACGCCGATGGCGACGACCCTGCGGATCTCGCCCCGGACCTACGCCTGGACCGAGCTCGTCGAGGATCTCTCGGGGCTCGAGCCGGAAGCCGACGACTGGTTCGCGCGCGACGCGATCCCGGACACGCTCCGCGCGCTCCTCGCGGAGATCGGCCGCGTCTACCCGCCGTTCCTGCTGGCGAACGCCCGTGCCCTCACGAGCGGCGCCGAGAAGGTCGAGTGCGAGATCGACGGCGAGACGTGGACCCAGAAGCCCTTTCCCTACCAGGGGAAGTGCCTCGAGTGGCTCCGGCGCGACTACCAGGCCCTCGCCGACGCCGACCGGGCGTGGATCGACCAGACGATCGCGGGCAGCGGCCTCGAAAGGCTGTTTCAGTAGCCGCGCGGCCTAGCGGGCGGCGACGGCAGTCCGCGGGCGGTTCACGAAGATCGGCGACGACCAGGCGCGCTCTTCGGTCTGGGCGAGGCACTCGTCGTCGTCGGGGCGACCGAAGCAGGGATCGACCTGGACGCAGCGACCGTTCTCGTCCCGCCTGCAGCCGAGGGGATCCGCGGCGACGGCGTCGCTCGGGGCCTCGATCGCTCGGGCGTAGTAGAGGACGTCGCGACCCGAGCTCGCGTATTCCTCGTCGACGAAGACGCCGGTGCAGCCCTGGGGATCCTCGTCGCAGGGGATCACCTTCCACGGATCCTCGACGAGCCCGACGATGTCCTCGTCGGCGGTGCGCTGGGGCCGGATGCGAACGATTTCGATCCGCGTGATCGGGCGGCGCACGGTCAGCGGGTTGTAGCACTCGCCCTGACAGAGCCGGTCGATCCGCTCCTGACCGAGCGACGTGATCGCGTTGTTGCCGCAGCCGGGACGCTGCTCGAAGGAGCCCACTGCGCGGACCTGGAAGATCGGGTTGCCGTCCATCTCCACCTGGCTGCCCATCGGGCTCGGCCCACGACCGGGGCCGTTCAAGAGGTCGAACCAGAGGAGGATGCGCGGACCGCTCGTTCCGTAGACCTCCTTGCGGTGCATGCCGTCCCAGATCGAATCGCGGTCGCGTCCCGCCGTGTGGACCGCCGCGAGGCCACCGTTCAGGAAGAAGGAGGCGCCCCGCTCGACCTCGAAGGCGGAGAGCGGACCGGCACTTCCCGGATCGAACTCGAAGGGAACGGCCTCGCTCCCGTACTCCGGCGCGCCGAGGTTCATCCCGATCACCGTATTCGTGAAGTTGCCGAAGCGGTTCTCGGTGAACTCGAGGCGGGAGACTTCCTTGTAGCCCGTCCCCGGACGCGCCGAGTGGTTGTCGCTCGCGGCGATGAAGCCGAAGTCGAAACGGAAGGGCCCGCCCGATCCGTCCTCGCGACCGAGCGCCATGATGTACTGGACGGAGCTCTTCGGTCGGTAGTTGAAGGAAGGCTGGAAGCAGTCGCGGCACTGCCCTGCATCCTGCCACTCGGCGACGGTGGAGGCCGGCACGACGTTCGTGCCGCCGTTGTTGGGTGCATCGACGAAGAGCTGCCGCGCCGTCGCGGCCCGCTCGTCGCACTCGTCCCCGGCGATCCCCTCTTCGAGGCAGCGCTCCGCGATGATCTCGCCGGCGCGCCAGCAGCTCGGCAGGTAGCCATTCGCCGGCTCAGGGCAGAACGCGTTGCCCTCGTCGTCGAAGGCGATCTCTTCGAAGGGCCGGAACTCTTCGGAGTTGCCGTGGCCCGAGAAGACCTCGATCAGGCGCTGGTAGCGCGGGTCGTGGTCCTGCTGCGTGAGCTGCTTGTCCCAGGACGAACCCAGGGGCGTGTAGAAGCCCCAGGTCGTACCGTGCGGGATCACCATCGAATCGAAGCCCCAGTCGTCGAGCTTCCCGAAGAGCTCGCCGGGGGTGGCCGCCGACTCACGACAGTCGTCGGGCAGCTCCCGAACGGGGACGCCGCGCTCGCAGTCGGTCACCTCCATGAGCTCGCTCTGGTAGGCGGCGAACTCGAGGCCGCCACCTTCGATGTTCGCGAGCCCGAGAAGGCCCATCGTCGCGGCCGAGGGAAGCTCGGAGTTGATGCTCTCGATCCCGAGCGGAAGACCCGCGGCGATCGGGCGCGTCGGGATCTCGTGGTCGTCGAGTCCGCGGACGATCACGTTCTTGTGGCCCCAGTGGGTCTCGGGGGTCGCGCCGACCTGCGTCCACTCCCATCCGAGGTACGCCACGAGGTCGGGATTCGCCGGGTCGTGGGCCATGTCGTTGCACTGCCGGATCGCGTCGATCGTCTCGACCCAGCGCCGCGGCGTGAGGGTCACGGCGTGGTCGTTGATCGAGAAGAAGTCGAGGTTCGCGCAGTGGCGCGCGTAGTCGCAGGCATCGGAGACCGGATGGGCCCCGTCGCCCCCGGACATCGGAAGGCTCAGCGTGAACGCGTCGAAGGAGAAGGTCGAGTGGACGTGGAGGTCGCCGAACACGATCTGCTTCGGGCGCGCGACGCCGACGTCCTGCGCGGCCTCCTCGGTCGCGTTCTTCTTGAAGTCGAGGATCGCCTGCGAGACCGGCGGGGCCTCCGGCTCTCCGCCGACCGGGAGATCCGCGAAGAAGCCGCTTCCGGCCATCCAGGCGACGAGCCAGACGAGCGCGATGAGGGCGACGAGTACGAGGGCGAGCTTGCGAAGCATGGGGCCTCCGGGCGCGGTCCGCGGTGGCAGTCGGGTGGACCGGGCCGCGCAGTCTAGCGAGCCGAGGGCTCCGAGGCGCACCCGCAGCCGTGTGGTGCGGATTCGGGTGGGGTGCTAACCGACGAGAATGCGCTGCCGATCGCGCCTCGGGCGCGCGCTCCTCGTCGTTCTGCTGGTCTTCGGGTCCAGCGCCGCCTCCCATGCCCAACCGCTGGAAGCGCCGACCACGACCGTGGCGGAATCCACCGACTCCGCACCGCCGGACGAGCGCGGGGCGACCGCAAGCGCCCGTCCTGGCGCCCGCGAGCGCGGCCTCGCGCGGGTGCTCGAGTCCCGTGCCCAGATCGAAGCGGATCTGCGCGCGCTCCAGGCGAGCCTCGGCGCGGACTCCGCCCGCGGCCGCGAAGAGGAGATCGAGGCCGAGATCCGCGCCCTCTCCGACGAGCTCTCCTCGCTGAACCGCAACTTCTCCGAGCTCGCCGCGGGCGTCGATCCGTCGTCGATCGACGCGGAGCAGGCTCCCGCGGAGCTGAATCTCGGCGAGGAGGTCCGCGAGCTCCTCGGCCCCCTCGTGAACGAGCTCAAACGCGCGACGAGCCGACCGCGAGAGATCGATCGACTCCGGACCGAGATCTCCGAGCTCCGCGAGCAGCTCGCGAAGATCGACGGCGCGATCGAACGCCTCGACCGGATCCGCCGCCAGCTCGTCGACACCGCCCTCGTCGACGCGATCCAGCAGGAGCGCCGCGAGTGGACCCGCCGCCACAATGCCGCCTCCGCCGCGCTCCAGGTCGCCCAGCAGAAGCTCGACCAACGCCTCGGCGAGAGCCAGTCGATCGCCCAGGCGATCGAGAACCTCTTCCAGATCTTCTTCAAGAGTCGCGGGCGCAATCTACTTCTCGCGCTCGTGGCGATGATCGGCTTCCTCTACGGCATCCGACGCCTCCGCAGCTTCCTCTCGGCGCGGCCGGTCGTCTCGCGCCGCGCCGAAAGCTTCGAGGGTCGCGTCTTCGGCCTGATCTATTCCGCCTTCACGGTCCTGGGCGCGGTCCTCGTCTTCCTCGTCTCCCTCTACTTCTTCGGCGACTGGGTCCTGCTGATCCTCGTGTTGCTCCTGATCCTGGGGCTCATCTGGACGTCGAAGCAGGCGATCCCCCGCTTCTGGTCCCAGACCGTGCTGATCCTCGACATGGGCGCGGTGCGCGAAGGCGAGCGGTTGATCTGGAACGGTCTGCCCTGGATCGTCGATTCGATCTCCTTCTACTCCCAGCTCCGGAACCCGGCCCTGGTCGGCGGGGCGATCCGTCTCCCGATCGACGACCTCGGCGAGCTCCGCTCCCGGAGCTGGAACGAGGACGAGCCCTGGTTCCCGACGAAGACCGGCGACGTCGTGCTCCTCGACGACGGTCGCCCCGCCGAGGTCGAGTTCCAGTCGATCGAAGGCGTCCGCCTGCGCGCGCCGGGCGAGAACCGCGTGGTGATCCCGGCCGCGGAGTTCGCCGGCGGAACCGTCGAGAATCTCTCCCGCGGCTACCGCTGCGACATCGCCTTCGGCCTCGACTACGGCGACCAGGCCAACATCACGACGACCATGCGCGAAACGATGGAGCGCGGCGTCGAGGCCCGCTGGCGCGAGTCGAAGTGGGCGGACTCCCTGATCTCCTGCGTCGTCGAGTTCGCGAGCGCCGGCGCCTCGAGCCTCGACTACTTCGTCCGAGTCGATCTCGACGGCTCCAAGGCCATCGACCTCCAGGCCCAGAAACGCGCGCTGGCCACCTACTGCGTCGACATCTGCAACGAAGAGGGCTGGGTCATTCCGTTCACGCAGCTGACCCTGCACGTGGCGCCGACCGAGGGCGCCTAGCACTCTGCGCGCCGCTCAGTCTCCTCCCGCGATCTCCGACAGGCGACCGTAGGCGAGATTCATCAAGAGCAGCGTGAAGGGTGTCGTCAGGAGCGTGCCGAAGACGACGGCGCCCCCGAGACCGCTGAGCACGAGTACGATCACCAGGAAGACGGCGGCGAGTGCCGGGGACTCGCGGATCAGCCCGAAACTCCGTTTCATCCCGCCGATCGCGTCCTCGTCGTCGATCGCGATCGCATGGAACGTGAATGCCATCAGCAGGCCGAAGACCAGCCCCGGCACGAAGAGAAGGAACGAGCCGATCAGGACACCGACGCCGATCAGCAGAAAGGCGATCAGGCTCGCGCCGAACTTCGAGAAGCCGCCGAACACGTCGGCCACGGAGGTGGGCTCGCCTCGCCGCTTCTGCTCCACGAGCTGGACGAAGCCGACCGTCAGGGGTCCGGCGAGAATCCCCAGGCTGACGACCGAACCCACGGCCAGCACCAGCCCGGTCACGATCCAGAGTACGAAATCGCTCGTGAACAGATTCCACGCCTCGGAAAGCGCCCCCTGAACGACGTCCTCGGTCCTCTCGCTCCCGGCCATGGCCACCTCCTCCGATCGGTTTCCGACACCAAGAGTAGACGATCGAGCCCACCCGCCACCCGAACGAACGAAGGCCCACCCCGACGACGTCGGAGCGGGCCTTCTCATTCGGTTCCGAATCCGTCCGGCGCGCCGCGAGCGCAAGACGCAGCCAGAAAGGCTGCGTCGAGAGGCACGCAGCGCCGACAGGCACTCAGTCGACCGCGTCGAACCCCTTCAGGCTCTGGAAACGATCGACGTGCCAGTCGCCGTCGCCGAAGAGGCCCTGGAGGCAGCGGAGGCGCTTGAAGAAGAGACCTTCGTCCTGCTCGTCGGTGACGCCGATGCCGCCGAATAGCTGGATCGCGTTCTCCTGGATGAACCAGCCGCTGTCGGTCAGCTGGAGCTTCGCCGCGGAGATCTCCGCCTTCCGCGTCTCCTCGTCCTCGATGTCGACCTGGACCGACGAGAGGATGAGCGCGGAGCGCAGCAGCTCGAGCTCGGCGTACATGTCGACGACCTTGTGCTGGAGCGCCTGGAAGGAGCCGATCGGCACGCCGAACTGCTCGCGTTCCTTCAGGTACGCGACGGTCCGCTCGAAGAGCTCTTGCGCGCAGCCGAAGCCTTCGGCGCAGGCCGCGGCCGCGCCGCGATCGACGGCGAGCTCGATCGTGGCTCGGGCTTCTCCTTCACGGCCGAGGAGCCGGTCCGCGGCGACGGCGACGTCGGTGAAGCGCAGGATCGCGCTCCGCTGGCCGTCCATCTGGTTGACCCGCACGCGCTCGAGGCCTGCGGCGTCCCCGTCGACCACGAAGAGCGAGAGCCCCTCGTCGTCGAACTGGCCGCCGGCGGTCCGGGCGACGACGATGATCTGGTCGGCGGCGTGGCCGTTCAGGACCCACACCTTCTCGCCGTTCAACTTGTAGCCGTCGCCGTCTTTCGTTGCGGTGGTCTTGCAGTCGGCCAGGGCGTAGCGACTCTGGGCTTCGGCGTAGGCGAAGGCCAGGCTCGTCGATCCCTCGATCATCGGGTCGAGGAACGCCTCGCGCTGGGCCTCCGTCCCGAGATCCGAGAGGATCCCGCCGGCGAGCACCGCCGAGGCGATGATCGGCTCCGCCACGAGGCCGCGGCCGAGCTGCTCGAGGATGAGCGCCATGTCGAGGAAGGTGCCGCCGAAGCCGCCCTGCTCTTCCGGGACCGCGATCGCGAGCCAGCCCTGCTCGGCCATCTTTGCCCACATCGCGGGTTCCCAGCCCTGCTCGGTCTCCCTCAGCTTGCGGAACCGGTCGACCGGCGACTCGTTCGCGACGAACTTCGCGGCCTGGTCGACGATCATCTGCTGCTCTTCGGTCAGATCGAAATTCATGGGATCACGCTCCCGGCATGCGAAGCATCTGCTTCGCGATGATGTTCTTCTGGATCTCGTTCGATCCGCCGTAGATCGTCGCCGCGCGGTTGTAGTTGAACTGCGAAGCCACGGCCTGCTGGTTCGGGGGCATCGCCTCGTCCGGCGAGTCGAGCCAACCGAGCGCGTTCTGGCCCATCGCGTCCATGCAGAGCTCGTCGGTCTCCTGCTGCAGCTCCGTGCCGACGATCTTGAGGACCGAGCTCTCGGCCCCCGGCGCATGGCCGAGCTGCGCGGCCGCGAGCTGGCGCAGGTTCAGGATCTCGATGTTGCGCAGACGCATCTCCTTGCGGGCGATGCGATTGCGGAACGCGGCGTCGTCGAAGAGCGTCGAGGCTCCGACCTGCGTCTGCTGCGCGATCTGCTTGGCGCGCTTGAGACCGCGTGCCGAGTCGGCGATCCCGCCGATGCCGGTCCGCTCGTGGCCGAGCAGCGCCTTCGCCATCGTCCAGCCGCCGCCTTCGGGACCGACGATGTTCGCCTGGGGAACGCGGGCGTCCTTGAACCAGGTCTCGGAGAACGCGTAGGTCCCGCCGGTGGTGAGGAAGGGCTTCACTTCGATGCCCTCCGTGTTGTGGATGTCGGCGAGGAGGAAAGTGATGCCCTCCTGCTTCTTTCCGTCGCTGCTCGTCCGGCAGAGGACGAAGATCCAGTCGGCGTACTGCGCGTAGGTCGTCCAGGTCTTCTGTCCGTTCAGGATGTAGTCGTCGCCGTCCTTGTCTGCACGAAGCTGGAGGTTCGCGAGGTCCGAGCCGGCGTTCGGCTCGGAGTAGCCCTGACACCAGACCTCTTCACCGGCGAGGATCTTCGGAAGGAAGCGCTCCTTCTGCTCCGGGGAGCCGTACTGGATCAGCAGCGGCCCGACCATCGAGAGCCCGAAGGGGGAGAGGCCGGGCGTGTTCGCGCGAACGCACTCTTCCTGGAAGATCGAGCGCTGGGTGACATCCCAACCGGGACCGCCGACCTCTTCCGGCCAGTTCGGTGCGACCCAGCCCTTCGCGTACAGGATCTTGTGCCATTCCATGACCTCTTCCTGCTCGAAGTTCTGACCGTTCTCGGCCTTGCGTTTGATGTGCGGCGGCAACGCCTCCGCGATCCAGCTCCGCACCTCTTCACGGAAGCGGATCTGCTCGTCCGAATACGAAAGCTCCATCGTGTCCAACTCCTCGTCGACCGCGGTCGGCTTCAGCCGCGGTCGTCCACGCGTCGGTCCACCGGTCGCAGCGCTGCCACGGAGAGAACGGCGAGCTGCTCGGGAGGACCGACGCAGACATCTCGGGAAGACCGGAAGGAATCCGGTGGAGTCGGATCATAACCATGACCGGCTCGGCATGACCGTCGCGGATCTGACTTGAGGTCAAGCGGCCCGAAACGGCCGAGAACGGCCATCTCAGGTCTCCTGCCGCCCTTCCAACGCCCCTTCGCGACACCTTTCCGAAGCGACCCGGCCCTCCGCCAATACCCGTCGATTCGAACGCCAACCGCCGACTCGTTGGCGCTCGTCAATGACGGCCGTCAACTGATCACCCGTCATGATCGAAGGAAGACGATCTCGGGAGAAGAGGAAGCGACACGCGGCCACGATCTTCAGCGCACCGCACTTTTTTCCGGACCCGCCGGCTTTTTCCTTGCCTTGTCGTCGCCCCATGGTCTGATGCGTTCAGATGGAGCGAGATCGAACTAACACGACCCACGAAGAACCTGCCGATCCCCGGATCGCGTGTTCCGATTCCCATCGCGACTCGAAGCCTTCGCGTGCGACGGAGGCCCGCCGAGACGATGCCACGTCGTCGATCGGTGCCCCCCGGCGAGTCGGGGAATCGGATCATCAGGGAGCGCGAGCCGGGGACACGAGGCGGGGTGGGTCCCGAAAGGCGACGGCCGTCGCGCGGCTCAAAGGAGGGGCGTCCCCATCGACGTGGACGCGTAGGACCCGACCCTGGAACGCGAGCACCCCCGACGGCCGTCGTCGACTCCACTCGAGCCGGCCCCCGATCGACGCTCGAGGTGTACTCCGGAGGCGAGGTACCGGAGGCAGGGGCGGGGGAATCCATCGGAGGACCCCGCCAGCATGCTGTCCGCAAGGGCAGCCGCATCCACGGCTCCCCCGTTCGGCCTCGAGCCGGGCGGGGGAGACCGGCGCGATCGAGCGGTACGGAACGCGGCCGGGCTGCCGGAACGAAGAACGCGGTCTGCGGCCCTTTCCGTCTCCCCGCTCCGCGCGTGCCTAGCGGATCCTCGAGACGACCGAGTGGATCCCGCGCGTGATCAGGCTGAGATCGGCGGGCTCCGTCACGAAGGGCGGCATCGTATAGACGAGCTCGCCGAAGGGGCGGATCCAGATCCCCTCCTCGACGAAGGCCGGTTGGACGACCGACATGTCGACGGGCTCGTGGAGCTCCACGACCCCGATCGCCCCGAGCACACGTACGTCCTTCACGGCGGGGAGCGGTCGGCACGCCTCGAGCTCGTCCGAGAGCTGCGCCTCGATCCGTGACACGCGCTCCTGCCAGCTTCCGTCCTCCAGGAGATCGAGGCTCGCGTTCGCCGCCGCGCAGGCGAGCGGATTCCCCATGAAGGTCGGGCCGTGCATGAAGACGCCGGGCTCGCCCTCCCCCATCGCGCGCGCGACGTCCTCGCTGGCGAGGGTCGCCGCCATCGTCATCGTCCCCCCGGTCAGCGCCTTCCCGACGCAGAGGATGTCCGGCGAGACGTCGGCGTGCTCGCACGCGAAGTAGCGTCCGGTCCGGCCGAAGCCCGTCGCGATCTCGTCGGCGACGAGCAGCAGGCCGAGCTCGTCGCACAGGCCGCGCAGTCGCTTCAGCACGTCCGCCGAGTAGAACCACATGCCGCCCGCGCCCTGCACGATGGGCTCGAGGATCACCCCCGCCAGCGACTCGGCGTGCTCCCGGACGAGCGCCTCGATCGGTGCGAAATCGGCGTCGCTGCACGCTTCCCCGAAACGCCGCTCCGGACGCGGCGCGAAGACGTGCGTCGCGAGGGTGTCTTCGAAGAGCGTATGCATGCCCGTCACCGGATCGCACACGGCCATCGCGCCGAAGGTGTCCCCGTGATAGCCGCCGCGCAGGGTGAGCAGCTGGCTCCGACTCCGTTCGCCTCGCGACTGCCAGAACTGGAGCGCCATCTTGATCGCGATCTCGACGGCGACGGAGCCCGAGTCGCTCAGGAAGACGCGGGAGAGACCGGCCGGCGCGCGCTCGACGAGCCGTTCGCAGAGGCGGACCGCGCCTTCGTGGGTGAGCCCGCCGAACATCACGTGGGGCAGCTTCTTGATCTGTGCCTCGAGGGCGGCCTCGATGTGGGGATGGCGGTAGCCGTGGATCGTCGACCACCAGGAGGACATGCCGTCGACGAGCTCGCGCCCGTCTTCGAGGACGAGACGAACGCCGCTCGCGCGTTCGACGGCGAAGAGCGGGCTCGCCGCCGGAGGAGCGTAGGGATGCCAGACGACCTTCTGATCGCGTTCGACGAGGGAGGACATCGCGTTTCCAATGCGCGGACCCAGGCCGCGGAATAGCAGGGCGCTCGGGACCCGAGCGCGCTGAAAATAGCGCGCCCCGAGAACCCATGAGTCCGTCGGAGCGTTCTATAATCGGCGCCGAGGAGAGCGGAGCCAATGTCTCAGGGTCTCTTGTTGTCGACCGCCGCCGTCTTCGCCGTCACACTGCTGGTCGGCGTCCTCGGCGCCACTGCCTTCCGTGTCGGAACGCGACCCCTCGGTTTCTGGCTCTTCGCGTGGAGCGCCCATCTCTTCGCCGCGGGCCTGATGCTGGTGAATCTCGAGATCCCGGCGATTCGCCCGGTCGTCTTCCTGTTCAGCGCGCTCGTCGCCCCACTCATGCTCTGCGGCGCGTTCGAACACGTCCGGAGGACGGCGCCGATCTGGCCGCTCGCCCTGGGAATCACGCTCGGCGCCTTCCGGATCGCGGCGTATCAGCTCGGCGCGATCGAGCTCGGCCGGAGCGCCGCCCTCCTGATCGAACCGGGCCTCGGTCTCGCCGCCGCGTACGTGATCGCCCGGCCGAAGAGCGGCGGACCCCGTTCGCGCGGCGATCTGCTGCTCACGACCGGCTTCGGCCTCTACGCGGCGTGCGAGGCGATCGACGTCGGCCTCCGTTTCACGACGTACTCGAACTGGACGATCTGGGGCGTCTGGCTCGCTCTGGGCACGCCGCTCTTCACGACGCAGGTCGCGCTCTACATCAGTCGCCTGGGGCGAAGCGCGCAAGCCGAGCATCGTCAGGCAGTCGGCCTCTCCGAGCGGCTCCGGATCTTCACGGACTCGGCCGACGTGAGCCTCGTCGAGTTCGACCAGTACGGAAACCTGACCTACCTGAGCCCGAACGCACCGCCGCTCGCGCGGGGCGAACTGGAGGACTTCGTCGGTCGGCACGTCTCCGAAGTCTTTCCTACTACGCTCGACTCGACGATCAAGCGGGCCCTCGCCGAACGCGGCCGGATTTCGGAGAAGGACATCCGCAGCGCCGAGATCGAGACCCAGCGCAGTGTCCTGCCGTCCGGGGCAGTCGTCTACCACGAGGCGCACCGGACGGTCTACTACACGCCGGAAGGAGAGATCCGGGTCCTCACCCAGGCCCGAGACGTCACCGAACGCGTCGAGGCGGAGCAGGGGATCCGCGAGAGCGAGCGTCGCCTCAAGCACGCCGAGCAGATCGGCCAGTTCGGGAGCTGGGAGCACGAAGCCAGGACGGGCACGACCCACTGGTCGGATCATCTCCACCGGATGCACGGGCTCGAGCCGAGGCCGGGGCCGGTGGATCTCGCGTCCGCCCTGCGCCTCGTGAGCGCGGACGCACTCACCGAGATGACGACGAGCGCCCATGGTCTGAGCGAGGGACAGGGCTTCCCCGAGTTCCAGTACACCATCCAACGCGCGGACGACGGGGAGACGCGCCACTTCCGGACGCTGGGCGAAGTCGAGTACGACGACGACGGCGAGGTCCTCCGGCTCAGCGGCGCGACCATCGACGTCACCGAGCAGCACGTGCTCGAAGACGCCCTTCGGCGCGGTCGCGAATACCTCGATGCGCTGGTGAACGCGAACATCGTCGGCGTGTTCTACGGAGCTCTGGACGGCTCGATGCGCGACGCCAACTCGGCCTTCCTCGATCTGGTCGGTTACCGGCCGGATGAGCTCCCGCTCGACTGGCGCGCGCTCACACCGCCCGAGGGCCAGGCGCGGGACGATGCCGCGATCATCGATCTGATCGAGACCGGAACGGCCCTTCCCTACGAGAAGGAGTTCCTGACGAAGGAAGGCGAGAAGGTCCCGGTCCTGATCGCGTGCGCGCAGATCGAAGCGGATTCGGCGATCGCGATCGTCCTCGACCAGCGCGAGCGGAAGCGCAACGAGGCCCTCGTCGCTCGGCAGCAACGCGTGCTCGAGGAGACCGTGACCGAGCGGACGCGCGAGCTCCTCGACTCGCGGACGCGGCTCGAAGAAGCGCAGCGACTCGCGGCCGTCGGAACGCTCGCAGCGGGCGTCGCGCACCAGATCAACAACCCGATCGGCGCGATTCTGAACACGGCGGAGTACGCGCTCCTCTGCGCCGACGACGAGAGCGCGCTCCGCATCTTCCACGAGGCGCTCGCGAGCAACCTCACGGAGGCACAGCGCTGCGCTCGAATCGTGAAGAGCATGCTGCAGTTCTCCCGGGACGAACCGACCGAGAAATGGAACGACGACCTCGACCGGGTGATCCGCCACGCTCATCGCGCGATCGCCGCCTACGCCCAGGATCGCGACGCCATCGTCTCGCTCAACCTCCCGGACGAGCCCATTCGCGTCTGGATCAGCCCGATCGAGATCGAACAGGCGATCGTGAACGTCCTGCGCAACGCGATCGAATCCCGGGATCGGGGCGCGAAGATCGAAGTCGTCTTGAGGAAGATCTCGAGCGAATCGGGGAGCCAGGCCGAACTCTCGATCACCGACGACGGCGTCGGCATCGGACCCGACGAGCGCGCGCGCCTCTTCGAGCCCTTCTACTCGACGCGTACACGCGAGGGAGGGACGGGTCTCGGCCTCTCCGTGGCCCACGGCGTGATCACGGATCACGGCGGCGAAATTCGCGTCGAATCGCGCCACGGACGCGGCACGCGCGTCCTCATCACGCTCCCGACGCCCCCGGATTGACCGACGCGATCAGCGCGCCACCATCGGGTCGAGGAGAAACATCATGAACGAATCGAACGACCGGGCGCGCGCCGAAGCCGAGGCGCGCATCGTCGACGGAACCACCTGGCGCGAGTTCTGCCGCGCCCTCGAGAAGGCGGGCGACACGATCCTGCGCGAGGAGACGCCCGCGGACCCCTTCAACCGCGCCGAAGGCGTTCGCTACCTGACGCGCCTGCTGCGCGCGGCGCTCGAGAGCCAGGTCGAGTCGTCGGATCCGTGCTTCCCCCGCTTCTACCAGCTCTCGAACCAGACGATCAAGATCGGCAACGACAACCCGGACAACACCTATCACAACTGCAACATCTCCGGCGCGCACGACTACCGGATCACGGGCACGCGCGGGACCGTCCCCTACATCAGCTTCGGCACGAAGGCCGGGACCTACGAAGAGGACGGCGAGATGTGGCCGACGGGCCAGATCGACTCGAGCGCGATGGAGATCGCCGACGACGGTACGTTCGAGATCATCGTCTCGAAGGACGAGAAGCCGGGCAACTGGCTTCCGATGACCGAAGAGACCGGCATGATCATCGTGCGCCAGCTCTTCACGACCCGCGAGAACGAGGAAGAGGCGACCTACGACATCGAGTGCCTGACCCGCGGCGACGCCAACGCACGCCTCGACCCGGCGAAGCTGGAAGGCGCCCTCGCCCGGGCGACGGACTTCGTGAACTCGACGTCCAACCTCTTCACCGATTGGATGAAGGGCTACGAAGACCACCTGAACGCGCTCCCCTCCGACGACCAGGAGCGGTGCCAGCGCGCCGGCGGCGATGCGAACATCCACTATCTCCAGAGCCACTGGCGGCTCGGTCCGGAAGAGGCGCTCCTGATCGAAGCGGATCGCATCCCCGAGAAGGGCCACTGGAATCTCCAGATCAGCAACTACTGGATGGAGAGCCTCGACTACCGGAACCACCGGATCCACGTGAACAAGCACACCGCCCACTACGAGCCCGACGGCGGCGTCCGGATCGTCCTCGCGCATGCGGACCCCGGTCCCGACTTCCCGAACTGGCTCGAGACCTGCGGGCACGACTGTGGCGGCATGCTCTTCCGCTGGATCGACTCGGAAGGGGATCACCCACCCGTGCGCACCCGAGTCGTGAGGCTCGACGCGCTCAGGTGACCGACGCCTCCAGGACCCACGCCCCCGGATGGACCGGGATCCAGTACTCGGTCTTTCGCGGTGCCCTCGCCCTGGCCGCTGCCCACGTCTGCTGGGTGCGGCTCCCGCTCGTCGAGGGACCGTCGTGGCCACTGCTGGCCCTCGGACTGCCCGGTGCGATCGCCTTCGCGCTCGGGTGGCGCGACCGCGCCGTCGCGACGGCGCTCTTCGTGCTCGTCGCCGGACTCGCGGCGTTCGTCGACGGCGCGCCGATCGTGCTGCCTGCGAGCGACGTGATCTTCACCGCGAGCCTGCTCTTCTTCCATCTCTTCGTGCCGATCACGCCCTTCGGCTCGTGGGACGCCCGCGGTCGGATCGATCCCCGCGGTGACTGGCACCGGCCCGCCTGGATCGGCCACGTCGCATGGGCCTGGCTCGCGCTGATCCACCTGGAACGCGCGCTCGGGACCTTCGGGATCGCCCCCCGCAGCGCCGCCGCCGAGGAGCTCTGGCTCGCCGCCGGCGCGTTCGCCGTGATCCAGGGATCTGCCCTCGTCGCGCTCTTCGTGCCCCGCCTCCGCCCCTTCGTCTGGATCGCGCTCACCCTCGCGCAGACGGGCTGGATCGCCGCGACGGGCGTCGCACCCGGGGACGGGATCCTGCTGCTCGTGCACGCGTTCGCCGCGGATCCCGCGTGGTGGCCCGGCCGTTCCTTCGAGGGCGCCGTCGGAGACGAGGACGCGCTCCTCTTCTACGACGGCGACTGCGGCTTCTGTCACCGCAGCGTCCGCTTCGTCCTCTCCGAGGAGGCCAATACCCCCGATGCGCTCCGTCTGCGCTTCGCACCGCTCGCGAGCGAGACCTTCGAGCGACGGATCTCCGCCCGGGACGACGTCGACGCGACCGACCTCCCGGACAGCATCGTGGTCCTCCTCGAGGACGGCCGGCTGCTGACGCAGAGCGCGGCGCTGCTCGAGCTCGCCTCGCGACTCGGCGGGCTCTGGCGGGGCCTGGCTCTCGTCGCGTCCCTGGTCCCGGAAGGGCTCCGCGACGCCGCCTATGATGCCTTCGCGCGAATCAGGAAGAAGCTCTTCGCGCAGCCGACCGACGCCTGTCCGATCCTGCCCCCGGATCTGCGCGCACGCTTCGACCACTAGCGGCGACGCGCTTCGACCACCAGCCGCGACGCGGCTGGATCAGAGGCTCGTCTCGTGGCGACGCGTGCGGACCGCGGCGACGCCCCATCCTTCGTCCTCGAGCTTCGCCGCCCACGCGTCGAGTCCGACGACGCCGTCGCTGCCGAGCTGCAGCACCGCGTTGTACGGAATCTCGCCCCCAGCGACCGCAAAGGCGTCGCGGAGCAGCGCGAAGCGGAGACCGTCGCAGGCCTCCAGGAGTCCCGGCAGATGATCCCGAACGAAGACCTTCGACGCGTCGGATCGATCGAGCGCCTCGGGCTTCCGGACGAGGACCCAGTCGTGGACGTCGCCTTCCTCGCCGTCCACGAGGAGCCGCTCGCTGACGGGAAAGAAGCGATTCGCCGGCTTGTCCATGAAGGTGAGCTCGTCTTCGAGGATCGGCTTGCCCTCGTCGCTCGCGAGCACTTCCATCAGCTTCGCGGTCGACTCGGCGTCCCGGTACCAGAAGGCCGAGATCACGTCGAAGCCGACCTCGCCCAGGAGTTCCGCTTCGAGGTGGTACCGCACGTACCGCTCGAGCCCCTCCATGTACGGGAGCGCGAGCGGGGCATGGACCGTCTCGTAGTGATCGCGAAAGGCGTCCCGCGTGATGTCGGGACGACGCTTGATGAGGGAGAGGGTTCGGATCAAGGGGGCCTCCAGGCGAGCCCCGATGTTCCCACCCGGGAGGGCGCGTTGCCAGCGGCGACGCAAGGGCCGAAACTCGGGGCGTGAGCGCCCCCACCCGACCTTCTCCCGCCTCGAACGGAGGCGCCTTCGGCGCGCTGCGTGGGCTCGGACCGCACGCGGGGCTCTTCGCGCTGCTCTGCGTGGCGACCTTCTTCGAGGGCTTCGACACGAAGCTCGCGAGCTTCGTGCAGCCGGTGATCGCGACGGAGTACGGTGCAGGCGTCGCCGAGGTCGGAACGGCGATCGGCATCACGAGCTTCGGCATGGTGCTCGCGTTCTTCGTGAACCTGCTCGCCGACGTGATCGGCCGTCGCCCGGTTTTCCTGGGTGCGCTCGTCGCCTATGCCACCTTCACGCTCGCGACGGCCTTCGCCCAGAGCCTCGCCGCCTTCACGGCGCTGCAGTTCTTCGCGCGCATGGCGATGGTCGTCGAGCTGTTCCTGGCGTACACGATCCTCTCGGAGGAGGTCCCGCCCGACATCCGCGGGCGAGTGAACGGGTTCTTCGCTTCGACCGCCACGCTCGGGGCGGCGGTTCCGGCCGCGCTCCTCGCGCCCCTCGACTCGATCGGGGTCGGCTGGCGTGGCCTCTTCGTAATCGGGGCCTTCCCGCTCCTGCTCGTGCCGATCTATTTCCGGCGCATCCCGGAGACCCGCGCCTTCCGCGAGCGTGCGAACAAGGGGGCCCGCTACGGCGAGGATTTCGTCCGGATCGCGCGAACGCTCTTCCGCTCCGAGGACCGCGGACGACTGATCCGCGTGAGCGTACTCTGGCTGGCGATCAACTTCTGGTCGGGCTCGGCGATGTACCTCTTCTTCGTCTACGTTCAGCGCGAGCTCGGTTGGACCGCCGAAGACGTCCAGCTCCTGCCCCTGGGCACGATCCCCCTCGGCCTCGCGCTCTACTCGCTGTCCGGCTTCGTCATGGATCTCCTCGGTCGACGCACGGCCGCGACGCTCTATCTGTTCGCCTGCTTCGTCACGACCCTCGTCTGCTACCGGGCGACCGACGACCGGATCATCTACTGGGCGTACTGCACGATGTTCGGCCTGAACGGCGTCTGGGTCGTCGTCACGACCTGGACCCTCGAGCTCTTCCCGACCTCGACCCGCGCCACCGCGCTCGCGATCGCGAACAACCTCGTCGGCCGGATGGGCCTCGTCTTCGGGCCGATGCTCGGCGGCATTCTCGCCGAAGCCTGGAGCAGCACCGCGTCTTCCGTGATCATCCTCGCGAGCGTGACCCTCGCCGCGATCCCGCTCGTCTGGACGCTTCCGGAAACGAACGGAATCGGGCTCGACGAGGACGCAGAGACCGTCACGGGCGCCTGAGCTTGTCCCGGGACCTCGGCTCGCGAGCCGAAGCACGAGTCGGAAGAGGGCCGACGCCCGGTCAGACGCGGGCGACCGGATCCCGGCAAGAGGGATTATGCTTGCGTGGCGTCCGGGCACCGGGCGCCGCCTTCCCCGTCCGGAGAACCCATGTCCGAGAAGCCCGCGCGTCCTTTCCGCCTCCCTTCGATCATCCTGCTCGTCCTGCTCGTCTCGTTCGCGAGCGGCACCGTCGGATGCCGCACCATGTGGGACAAACACAGAGAAAGGGAGCGCCTCTTCGCCCTCGAGGCCGCGCGGACCCACACCAGGCGCGGGCAGTGTGAGAAAGCGATCGGCGAGCTCGATCGCGCCCAGGCTCGAGTCGACCTCGGCGCCTACTCGACGGAGTCCATCCTCGCCCGGGTTCGCTGCTACGAGAAGCTCGGCATGACGGAGCTCGCCACGGCTCACCGCCGCCTGGTGGACGATTTCTACACGAAGCAGCCGATGGCCTATCCCGATCCCGACGGCTCCTCGATCTTCCGCGTCCGCACCATCTCGAAGGGCGGGTACGTCCGACCGCCGAGGTGGCTCAAGATCTCGGCACCGCGCTATCCCGAGTTCGCCCGCCGCTCGCAGATCACCGGCCGCGTCGTCGTCGCCTTCGAACTCGCGGGCAACGACCGCCCTCGCTCGATCCGCGTACTCGAAATGCCGCACCCGCTGCTCGCGACCTGGGCGATCGAAGCGATCGTCCAGGCGGAGCCGAAGAAGAAGAAGGGCACGACCGAGCTCATGCCGGGCGGGCGCTACGTGACGACCTTCGTCTTCGAGTACCGCTGGGCCAGGGAGCAGCCCACGGAAGAACTCGACTCGTGAGCCTTCCCCGCGTCCGTCTCGGCCGCTCCGACCTCGAGGTCTCGCAGCTCGCTTTCGGGCTGATGAGCCTCTCCCAGACCTACGGTCCGAGCGAGGACGTCGACTCGCTCCAGACGATTCACGCGGCGATCGACGCGGGCCTCGATCTACTCGACACCGCGGAGATCTACGGCATCGGCCACAACGAGCGCCTCTTCGGCGAAGTTCTCGAGAAGCGGCGGGACGAGGTCGTCGTCGCGACGAAGTTCGGTCTCGAGCTCGGTGACGGCGGCATGCGCGCGAACGGCCGACCGGAGAACGCGCGCCGCGCGATCGAGGGAAGCCTGGAACGCCTCGGAATCGAGACCGTCGACCTCTACTACCTCCATCGCGCCGACCCCGCCGTCCCGATCGAAGAGACGGTCGGTTCCATGGGTCGTCTCGTCGACGAGGGAAAGGTCCGCACGATCGGACTCTCGGAGGTGAACGCCGAGACCCTCCGTCGCGCCGCCGCCGAGTTCCCGATCACGGCGCTCCAGTCCGAGTACTCGGTCTTCCATCGCCTGCCCGAGGACGAGCTCCTCGAGACGTGTCGCGAGCTCGGAACCACCTTCGTCGCATTCAGCCCCCTCGGTCGCGGTCTCCTGACCGGAACCGTCCGGGCCGCCAGCGATCTCGACGAGCGCGACATGCGACGCCACTCGCCCCAGCTCGCCGACGAGAACGTCGCCGCGAATCTCACCGTGATCGACGCCTTCGTGGCCCTCGCGCGCGAGCGCGAGGTCGAGCCCGGTCAACTCGCGCTGGCCTGGGCGCTCGCCCAGGACGTCGTGCCGCTCTTCGGAACGCGGCGGGCGGCGCGGGTCCGCGAGAACGTCGCGGCCGCCGAGGTCCCGATCGACGCGGCGCTGCTCGAACGGATCGACGAGATCGCGCCGCGCGGCGCCATCCAGGGAACGGCGCTCCTGCCCGCCATGGAAGCACTCAAGCAGCGCTAGTCCGGGCCCGATCTATTCCTCGAGCTCGACGCCGAAGGCCTCGACGTACGCGCGCGTGTCCGCGCGGATGCCTTCCTTCGTGAAGCCCCATTCTTCGGGCGAATGGGCGTGCCTGCCGAACTTGCCGCGCGGCTTGTTCTCGAGATAGTCGCGAATCCGGCCAGCGTGCCCGTCGTCGAAGGGACGCCCCATCTTCTCGTAGGCTCCGCGGATCCCCGACACCGGGTCTCGCATCTGATCCTTGAAGTGGACGTCGACGATCCGGTCGGGGAGATCGCCGGCGTCGCGGCGCTGCTTGATCGCGACGAGCAGGTCGTAGTAGGCGGCACTCCCCTGGGTCAGGTCGTCGAGGTCTACGTCGTCGCTGCGATGCCAACGGACCATGGAGAGGGTCGACATCCCCGACGGCAGGGTCTGGACCGGATCGCGGTGGGTGAGCAGGATCCAGGCGTCGGGGAAGAACTGGAAGACCAGATCGAGGACCGGGAGATAGACCGGCGTCTTCAGGACCCAGGTCTTCCGCGGCTGCTCGTATTGGAGGAGCTTGAGGAAGACCGTGTGGTACTGAAGCGCGGCGACGAAGTCCGGCATCCACTGGGACACCTTGCCGTGCATCCACCACTGGAACGACGCGAACGAGGGAAGCATCGCCGTGATGCACTCGACCGGGAGATCCGAACGGTTCTCGTGGATCGCGGCGTACTCCGGCTGGACGTCCGCCCAGAACTCCTGCTCGGGCTCGGTCCGCGCGATCAGGTCCTCGACCGGGAGGTCCCCCGGAACGGGGTTCGTCGCCTGCCAGCCGGCAATCGCACGCGCCTCCGGATCCTGGGAGAGCAGCTCGAAGAGGATCGACGTGCCCGAACGTCCCTGCCCCGTCACGATCATCGGCGCCTCGATCGTCTCGTCGAGGATCGCGGGCGCTTCGTCGAGACGCCGCGTGATCGCGAGACGCGTCCCGAGACAGCGTAGGATCTCCTGCCGTGCCATCAGTCGGCCGAGCGCCGTCAGCTTCGCCTCCGCCTCGTAGGCGGCGACGAGCCCGTCGAGCCGACCGCGCCAGTCCCCATCGAAGTCCCCGAAGTCCGAGAGGCCGTGGGTCACCCGCGCGGTCGCGACCAGCTCGTCGACGTCGAGCGGAATCAGGCGGTCGGCCCCGCCCACCGCATCACCCATGGCATTGAGACGTCGCACCCAGTCGGGACGGGGGGTGCGTTCGGACATCGGAGCGAGCACGGCATCTCCTTTTCGGCGTTCGGTCGGTTCCGCTCTCCGCGATCGGTCGGTTCCGCGAAGCCGCGCGAGCGTAGCAATCGAGATCCGGCGCGAGAACGCCGAGATCCGACGTACCCGGCGTCTCGGACGCTTCCCGGGCGACGCGCTAGGCTCGGCGGCCCGCACGAAGAGGAGACCCCGATGCGCTTCGACAACCGCGTGACCCGTGACCTCGGCGTCGACATCCCGATCGTCCAGGCCCCGATGGGCTGGATCGCGCGCGCCCCCCTCGCGAGCGCCGTCTCCCGCGCCGGCGCCTGCGGGATCATCGAGACCAGCTCCGGCGAGCTCGACGCCGTCCGCGGCGAGATCACCAAGATGAAGGAAGCCGGCCTCCCCTTCGGCGTGAACATCGCCCAGGCCTTCGTCCGCGACCCCTCGATCGTCGAGTTCGTGGCCGGTGAGGGGGTCAAGTTCGTGACGACGTCGGCGGGCAGCCCGACCCAGTACACCCAGTCGCTCAAGGACCACGGCCTGACCGTCTACCACGTCGTGCCGACCCTGCGCGCCGCACGGAAAGCGGTCGACGCCGGGGTCGACGGTCTCGTCGTCGAAGGCGGAGAAGGCGGCGGCTTCAAGAACCCGCGGCCGGTCTCGAGCCTCGTCCTGCTCCCGCTCGTCCGCGCCGCGGTCGACGTGCCGATCATCGCCGCCGGCGGCATCTGCGACGGCGTCTCGATGGCCGCGGCCTTCGCGCTCGGAGCAGAAGGCGTCCAGATGGGGACACGGATGGTTTCCGCCGCCGAGTCGCCGGTCCACGACGGATGGAAGAACGCGATCGTAGACGCGGCGGAGACCGACACGTGCTTCCTGCGGACCGAGGGTGGCCCGGCCCTCCGCGCCCTGCGCACCAGGACGACCGAACAGTTCGAGGCCGGCGAAGGCAACGCGATGGCGGGCCTCGGCGGCGGCGTGAAGGACGTCTACTTCGAGGGCAAGCTCGAGAACGGCGTGGCGCTCACGGGTCAGGTCGCGGGGCGGATCGACTCGGTCCGCCCGGTGGCCGACATCATCGCGGACACCGTCAAGGAGTTCGAGGAAGCGGCCGCGCGCCTCTCGGCGCAGATCCGCGACTGACGACGAACCCGTCGGCCCGGAGCCGACCCGAGCGAGACCGGGCCGTCCGCCACCGGGTGGACGAGCGCCGCTAGTCCGTCGGCTGGAGCCAGATCGCCGACGTGACCGCGCGCTCCTGGATTCGAGCAGGCTCCGGCGCGTCTACCCCGAGGAGGGCCGCCGCGTAGGTCGTGTGGCGCGGCGTGGGGATCTCGATCACCCGAGCGTAGTAGTACGCATGTCGAGAAGGATCATGCTCCGGGTCCTGCCAGCGGGCCGAGAGCTCCGTTGCCCCGATCGTGTTGCCGTAGGACGCCCGTGCGACGTCGACGGTGTCGCCGACGGGTGCGAGCGCGCCCCCCGCGGCCTGCGCCAGCCGATCGCCGGAAGCGGCGACGTCGAAGACCCGCTCGTGGCTCGCACCGGCCGCGTCCACCCAGGCCTTGACGATCTGGACCCGGTCGAGGTTCGCGCCGAGGGGATCCTTCCAGGCGGCCACGAGGAAGACCGGCGCCGCGTCCGTACGCGCGGGCAGCGTCCCGCCCATGGGAACTCCGCCGCGATCCGCCTTCGCGACCCAGTCCCCCTCGAGCGCGTCTTCGGCGTAGCCGTAGCCGGCGAAGAAGCGGACGGACATCCGCGGACCGGAGGTTGCGAAGGTCTCCTTCCGTTCCATCGCGGCGAAGATCGACTCGCGCGTGTTCGCCTCGGCCCAGGCCGCGACCAGTCCCGCCGCACCGTAGGTCCGGATCGGAAGTCGCTCGTATCCGAACGCCCAGGCGGTGCCGATCCGCTGGGCCGGGATCCCGTCGATGATCGGCATCTTGCCGTGGTAGTTGTCCTCTTCAGCGTTCGTGCTCGCCGTATGGCTGTCGCTGCTCCCGATCACGCCGAAGCGGAAGGGGTTCCAGCCCTCGCGGGACGCGAATTCGAGACCGGTCCGCAGGGCATCGCGGGCGTAGCTGCCCTTCGGCTCGCTGGGCGGGGACTCGGGACTCATGACCGTGTCCATCAGCTCGAAGCCCGCGAACTCGTCCTCGGGCGAGAGCGTGGGATGGGTCTCCGACGAACCCTTGATCTGGAAGATCTCAACGAGGGGCTCGTTGCGCATTCGCGTCTCGGCGTACTCGGCACCGAGCGGTTCTCCCTCGAAGGTGTTCGACTCGAACATGCGACCGTCGCTCACGTTCGAGTTGTGCGGGATCGCGAGCATCCTCATCCCCTCGGCCCGCTGCGCATCGAGCGCCCGCCACAGGTCCTCGGGGTTCTCGGAGTCGCGGGACGAGAAGGGGAAATCGGGCACGTCGCTTCCCGCGTAGATCACGTTTCGATGGAGGTTCCGCTCCGCCGGCATCGACGACCATTCGTAGGCGATGAAGCTCGTGAAGCGACCGGGATCGTCGTGCCGCTCCGCGGCCTCGATGATCTGCTCCCATGCGGCCTGGGAAACCGCCTCCATTCCGGGAACACCGAAGGTCTCTTCGCGGATCTCGCGACTCGCCATCTTCGTGAAGGTCACCCGGAGAAAGTTGAAAGTGGTGCGCAGGCGGCTTCCCGAGCGGATCGCGTCGCGATACGCATCGGTCTCGGCCTGCCCGCCGTTCTCGAGGTGCCACGGCACGCCGAGGTACTCGGCGTGGTCCGTGACCGCGCCGAAGTCGAGGGGTCGCTTCGCGCGGATGGGGTAGCCCGCAGCATGCTCGATCGTCCCGCCCTTCATGTAGGTGTAGGCGTCGTCGGGAAGCGCCCGCGTTCCCGTGGTGAACGCGTCGTAGGACAGACCCGTGTGGATATGGAGATCGCCCCAGAGGAGATTGCGATTCGGATCGACCCGGACGGTGTCGCGAACCGGCGGCGGCTCGGCGGTCGCGGCGTCGTAGACCTCGTCGAGGGTCGGATCCTCGTAAGCGCCGCAGGCGGTGAGCGTGACGACCACGACGAGTCCGAGGACCCCCTTCGAACGGCGATCCATGTCCACCCTCCTCGGCGTCAGCGACGCCGTCGTTCGAGGACCACCACCGGAATCCGCCGGTCCGTCCGTGTCCGGTACTGCGCGTAGTCCGGTGAGATCGTGACGAGATCGTTCCAGATCTGCTCGCGCTCCTCGCCTTCCGCATCCCGCGCGACGACCGCGATCCGGCTCCGCCCGGCGGTGACCGCGACCTTCGGATCGGCGCGGAGGTTCAGGTACCAGGCCGGGTGCCGCGGCTCGCCGAGGACGGAGGCGATCACGACGAAGTTCTCTCCGTCGGGATGCGGATGGGGCAGATAGGTGAGCGCCGTCTCGCGTCGCTCGCCGGAGCGGCGTCCGACCGTCTCGAGCAGCAGGACCGGCAGACCGGCCAGCTTTCCGCCGATCCGGCCGCCGGACCAGCGATAGAGGCGCGGATGCCACTTCCAGAAGAGCTCGATCACGAAGTTGCGCTGGTGGGCCACGCGAAGGCTCCGTCAGCGCGTTGCCGAGAGATCGCGGACGACGTCGTCCCAGATCTCCGGGTCGCGGGTGAAGTGGGCGACCAGGCTGACCCGATCGGCTCGACCCTGCGCCCGGGCCTCGACCGCCTTCGCGACCTCGCCGATCGGCGCACAGACGGCGATCGCCTCGAGGAGCTCGTCGCTGACCAGCGCACTCATGTCGCCCCAACGGCCCTGTTTGGTCAACGCGTTGAGCTCCTCCTGCAGGTCTCCCCATCCGTGGCACTCGAGGACGGGTCGATAGGCCGGCGTCGAGCCGTAGAAGGCGATCTGCTGCTTCGTCGCCTCCCGCGCCCGCTCGATCTCCTCGTCGTTCTGCCCGGTACAGATCATCACCTGGAGCGAGATGGCCAACGCATCGGCCTCCCGTCCGCCGAGGGCGAGACCGCGGTCGAGCGCCGGCAGGGTGAGCTCGGCGAAGGAACGATGGCTACCGAAGGGATGGACGAAGAAGCCGTCCGCCACCTCGCCGCAGACCTCGGTCATGCGCGGACCGACGCCCGCCAGGAAGATGGGCGGAAGCCCGTGCGGGGCGGGCCCCGGATCGAACATCGGCGTCATGAGCGTGTTCGAGTAGATCTCGCCTCGGAAGTCGAGGCGTTCGTCGCTCTCCCAGGCGTTCCAGATCGACTTGATCGCGAGCACCATCTCGCGCATCCGCGTCGCCGGCTTCGACCAGGGCATGTCGAAGCGCTTCTCGATGTGTGGCTTGATCTGCGTCCCCAACCCGAGCAGGAAACGCCCCTTCGAGATCGCCTGCAGGTCCCAGCCGATGTTCGCGAGGATCATCGGGTTCCGCGCGAAGCCGATCGCGACCGCCGTGTAGAGCTCGATCGTCTCGCTCGCCTTCGCGGCGAGGAGCAGCGGGAAGAAGGGATCGTGGGGCCCCTCGTAGGTGAAGGCGCCGGCATAGCCCTTCGACTCGAGCCGTCGGACCTCGTCTTCGGGCGCGTCGAAGGAATAGAGCGGTGCATCGACCTTCATCTCGAGAATTCCTATCGCGCCGCTACGGAAGGACGAAGTCTTCGCGGATGGAGGGGTGGGCGTGGGTCCGGTCGTCGTGGGCGACGACGATGTGGACGCCTTCGTCGCTGTCGTAGAGATCGCGCAGGGCGCGGAGCTGGTCGAGCCCCGATTCGCGATCCTCTCCGATGAGCCAGTCCGTGATGAAGCGCGGGCGATAGACGAGCTCGGTGATCGCGTCGAGATTCCAGACCACGTCGCCCACGAAGAGGAGCTCCTTCCCGTCCGCCATCTGGACGAAGACGATCTGGTTGCCCGGTGTGTGCCCCGCCGCCTGCTTCACGACGATGCCCGGCGCGATCGCGACGGCGCCCCGGGCGTCGAAGGCCAGCGGCTCGACGCCTTCGGCGAGAGCGTCGGGAAACGACACCAGGGCGAGCGCCTCCTCGTTCGCGAGCTGTTCCGGGCTCAAGCGAAGACGCGGAGCGAGGGCCTCGGGACGAGGATGGACCGCGGCGCCGCCGATGTGATCCGCGTGCTCGTGGGTGATCACGATCTGCTCCGCGGTCTCGAGGGCCCGGACGACGTCGTTCCAGGCGTCTTCGTGATACGGGCCTACGCCGATCGGCAGCGACTCGTGGGCCGCGCGATCCTGCGCGCTGTCGATCACGACGAAGGATCCGTCGGCGCGCAGCACCTGGAAGACGACGTGACTCATCGGCACGCCCTCCCACGATCGCCCCGCCATCATGAACGCCCCGGGCATCTCCGCTTCACCGACCAGCGCGCGCCGGAGCTCGCTCGGCCGATCCCCCGGCAGACTCGACGCGAGCGTGCGGAGATGGTCCAGGGCGAGATCGTAGTTGGAGGTGTCGGGCACCGGCTCGCTGCCGAGCGGCGAGCAGCCCGCGAGCGGAAGCACGATCAGCAGGAGCAGACGGACGAGGAGACTTCGGGTCGCTTGCATGGCGACACTCTAGCCATCCCGGCCCGCCCGTACCTGCGAGGCGCCGCTGGCGACTAGAGCGGGGGATGCTTCGTGTGGAAATCCGTCGCGTCCTGATAGGCCGCGCCGAGCGCGAGGAGCTTCGATTCCTCGAGCTTCGCCCCCACGAGCTGAAACCCGATCGGCGCGCCCTCGTCGTCGAATCCGCCGCACATCGTGAGCGACGGCGAGCCGGACATGTTGAAGGGGCCGGTGAAGCGCATCGCCGCTCCACCGTTGGGAAGCAGCTCGGGACTGCCGAGGTTCGCATCCGCCGGGAAGGGTCCCGGGATCACCGGCGCCAGAACCGCGTCGAGTCCCTCCGACGCGCCCGCGGGCGTCGTCGCCGACCCCGCCTCGAAGCACGCTTCGAATCGCCGCGTCCAGGCCGTGCGCTCGCGCCATGCCTTCGCCACGTCGAGGGCAGAGGACCCACGACCCAGCTCGATCACCTGAGAGAGCCCCTCCCCGTACTCGTCCTTCCGACTCGGATAGGTCTCCGCATGGGCGTTCGCGATCTCCGGCGCGCCGAGGAAGATCCAGAACCCGATCGCGGGGGTGTAGTCCGGGAGCGTGAACTCCACGATCTCGGCACCGAGGGAGCGATACACCTCGAGGGCCCGTCGCGCGGCCTCGGCCACGAAGGGCGCGACGCCGTCTTCGGCGTATCGCGGATCGAAGCCGATCCGCAGGCCGCGGGCCGACGGCGACGCGGGAATCGGCGTGGGCTCTGGGTTGTAGGCGAGGCTCCACGGGTCGCCCGGATCGTGACCGCACAGGACGCCGAAGGCGAGCGCGGCGTCGCGGGCCGATCGGGCCATCGGTCCGATGTGATCGAGGGAGTCGGCGAGCGGCTGGACGCCTCGGATCGAGACGCGGCCGTGGGTCGGCTTGAGACCCGACAGACCGCAGGCCGCGCTCGGGTATCGGATCGAACCGCCGGTGTCGGTGCCGAGGGCGAGGGTGCAGAGTCCGGCCGCGACGGCGACGCCCGATCCGCTCGAGGAGATCCCCGTCCAGCGTTCGGCGTTCCAGGGATTCTTCGGGGGGACGACGCTCGGATGGTGCTCGACGAACGCGCCCTCGGTCATCTTGACCTTGCCGAGCACGACGGCACCCGCCGCCTCGAGTCGATCGACCACCTCGGCGTTCGCCTTGGCGGGGGTCGCGCCGAGGGCGGTGGTGCCCGCCTTCGTCGGTTCGCCGGCGACGTCACAGAGATCCTTGAGTGCGACGGTCACGCCATGGAGCGGTCCCATCGCCTCGCCCTTCGCGCGCGCCTCGTCGAGACGATCGGCCCGGGCCCGCGCGCGCTCGGGATACACGAAGGAGTAGGCCTGGAGACCCGGGTCGAGGCGCTCGATCCGGGCGAGGAACGCGTCGGTGATGTCGCGGGCGCCGAGCGTGCCCTTGGCGATCGCGCCCCGGAGCGCAGGGATGTCCTGCCAGACGATCTCTTCTTCGGTCATGGGTGGGAGCCTCCGTGGCCCTCGCCGGTGGGGCGAGAGAGGGGACTCCGATCATGCCACAGGCGGGGCGGCGGATTCGTCCTCGGCGCCGGCCGACGGCGGCGACCACGGAAGCCAGAGGGAGAAGCAGGCCCCGCCGTCCTCGCGATTCGCTGCCGACAGATCCCCCCCGAGCTGTCGCGCGAGGTCGTAGCTGAGTGAGAGGCCGAGCCCCGTCCCCTTCGGCTTCGTCGTGAAGAAGGGATCGAAGATCCGGGGCAGCAGGGAGTCGGAGATGCCGGGCCCGCGGTCGGCGATGCGGACGAGCGCGCCCGATTCCCGAGCCTCCAGGAAGACCTCGACGTTCGGTGACTCCGGATCGGACTGGATCGCGTTCAGCAGGAGGTTCACGAGGATCTGGAACACCGCCGTCTCGATCGAGATGATCGCGAGCCGTGCGTCGCCGGCCAGCCGGATCGCCGTACTCGGCTGTCCGATCGAAGCGATGGCGGCGGCCTGCTTCACCGAACGGACGAGGTCGATCTCGATGGCGGTCGCGGAGAGATCCGGCGTCCGCGAGAAGGTCTTGAGCCGCTGGACGAGCTGCCGGATGCGCTCGACGCCCTCCTGGGTCTCCTCGATCACACACGACATGTCGTCGACGCCTTCGCGCAGCGCCTCGTCGAGATGGGGGCGCACCTCCGGAGCCGCGAGCATCTTCGCGGTCTCGTCGAGGGAGGAGAGGTTCGCCTGGATGAAGGCCAGCGGATTGTTGACTTCGTGGGCGATGCCCGCGGTGAGCGATCCGAGCGCTTCGAGGCGGCCGCCCAGCTCCAGCCGTCGGCGCGACGACTCGGCCTCGGTTCGGTCGGTCAGGATCAGAGCGTGGCCGGTCACGCCGAAGCGACCGGAGAGGGCGATGCCGCGCGTCTCGATCACGGCGTCGGGACGCTGCTGCGCGGCAGCGACGGCTTCCGGAAGGAGCAGACCCTGCAGCTGATCGAGCTCGGAGAGACGTGCCGCCGCGTGGTTCGCGCTCACGATTCGACCGTCCGGATCCGCCACGATCACGCCGACGTCGAGCTGGTCGATCACGTCGGAGCGGTCCGCCGAGAGATTCGTGGCGAGACCGGCCTCGAGCGCGGCCAACCAGATCACCAGAGCCGAAGGGCCGAGGGCCACGGCGGTCCAATCGGACTCGGTCACCCGGAAGTAGTAGAGCAGGTTCACCACCATCGGGACCGCGACACCCGAGGCGAGGGTCACCATCGCCGGCACGCTCGTCCGACCGATCCGGAGCGCCGCCCGCAGGAAGTAGCCGGTCCCGGCCAGACAGAGCAGGTACTGGTGGTTCATGAAGAGCTCGAACCACGGCCCGTGCTGGGGGGGCTTCGCCTCCCACGCGACGAAGCGGACGGCTCGATCCCAGTAGAGACAGGAGTAGAAGAAGGCTGGCGTCGCGAAGGCGAGCACGACCCGTCGCGGATCGCGCCGATACCAGTCCGGCGCGGCCGCGCGGGCGCCGAGCCAGAACCACGCTGCGGGCAGACCGGCGGCGGCAAGAAAGAATCCCCGTCGCGCCCAGCGGATCTCGGCGGGCGAGGTGGCCAGCGAGATCATGATCTCGCCGGCGGCCCAGAGGGCGATCAGGACGCCGAAGAGCGCGAACGCGCGGCTGCCGAACCCCACGGATGGGCGTTGGATCGAACCGATGGCGATCCAGCCCGCCACGAAGATCGTCAGCGTGAGTCCGAGGGTCGAGATCATCGCCTCTCGAATCGGCAACTCCGCCCGGTAACGCGAGCGGGAAGAGAGGACTTGCGGCTTCGCGGGTTCAACTCGTGTGTAAATACACCCGAATGTGCCGAGTAGACGCCGGCTTGCGGCCGGGATCGGGCTACGGTCTCGGCATGGACGACGAACGCTCCGCTCCTGCGCCTCCTTCATCCGCCGAGGGCACGGGCGTCGAGCTCGATCCCGACCAGCTGTCACCCGGCGCCCTGCGCGGCCTCGTCGAGGAGTACGTGACCCGAGAGGGCACGGACTACGGCCACGGCGACTGGTCTCTCGAAGACAAGGTGGCCCAGGTCTTCCGCCAACTCGAGTGCGGCGACGCCCGGATCGTCTTCGATCTGGAGCAGGAGAGCGCGAGCATCGTCACCGCGCCGGAGCTCGCGCTCCACGCGCTCGAGCCGCCGCCCCGCGCGGCCAACGGCTGATCCCGGGACCGCCGCGCCGGCCGAGCGCGGGCGGGCGGGCGGGCGGGTCACCGACTTCGCACCGACCTGCTCACGAGACGGCGTCTAGCGCGCCTCGTTTCGAACCGTCGCAGCCGTCGGAGCCGCCTCTTCGCGCTGGGCCTCGAGCTTCTGGATCCGTCGCCAGAGCACCCAGACGAGCGTCCCGATCGCCGCGAGCGGCATGATCGACATGAAGATCGTCGTCATCAGGAACGCGAACGCGTTCTCCTCGTCCTTCCCCGCCGTGCAAACCGCACAAGCCGAAGCCACCGAGGGCAGGTGCAACAGCACAGTGGCTACGACCGAAGCGATCGCGAGGGAGTGTCGTCGAAGAATCGTGTCCATCACATGAGCCCCGAGTGAGGAAACAGCCCTGAGCTGTCGATCGCGTCGCGATCGACAGCGCGCTCTGCGCGCGTCCAAAAGAAACAGCCCTGAGCGGTCAGTCGCCCCGCGACTGACAGCGCGCTCCGCGCGCGTCTAGAGATAAACGCGCCAGTACACCACCGGCCACGCGCCCACGACGAAATACCAGAAGACCGCCGCCGTCGCGAGCTGGCTGGGCTGGAGCCATCCCGACATGTGTCGGCGAAGGACGCGGACCATCATGATCAGCGCCGCGATCGCGTGCAGCGCGTGCGTGCCGACGATCAGGTAGAAGAAGCTGCCGAGGGTCGACGACGTGAGCGTCAGTCCCTGGGCGAGCATCGTCGCCCACTCCCATCCCTGGAACAGGACGAAGAAGGCGCCGAGTGCGATCGACGCGATCAGCGGCGTCCGCGCCGCGGCACGATCGCTGTCGAAGCGACGCTGGGCCAGGTAGAGGCAGAGGCCCGAGGCGAAGAGCGCCGCCGTATTGAACGCGGTCTCTTCGATCGGCAGGCGCGGCTGATCCGGCGGCGGCCAGACGAGCGCGGAGGCGCGCACGATCGAGAACGCGCTGATCATGCCCGAAAAGAACATGATCTCCGTCAGGATGAACAGCGTCATCCCGAGGACACCGTTCGAGATGATCTTCTCTTCGCCGCGTTCGTCCGAGACGAGCCGGACGCTACCGGGACGGTTGGGGGAATAGGTGTTGCTCATGGGGTCCTCCCGGCTCCCCCCAAGAGCCAGAAATCGAAGCCAGGATTAGGGGGCCACCCGGACTCTAGTGTCCAGCGGCCTCGTGTCCGTCGGTCGCGTGTCCTTCGCCTTCCGCGTGGCCGTCACCGTGCCCTTCGGCGTGGTCTTCGCCGTGGGACGAGACACCGCTGACCTCCCCGGCGGCGTAGGCGCGCTCGGCCTCGATCCAGGCGGGCTTCTCCCAGTTGGTTCCTCTGTCCTTCATGACGTCCGGCGCGGCGCCGGCGAAGAAGAGCAGCATGAAGATCAGGCAGGTCACGACCGTGTAGATCACGTAGCGGGGCGTCAGATTGATGTGCATGAAGTGCACGGCAACCATGTACGCCTTCACGACCGCGATCCCGAAGGCGGTCACGAGCGTCAGCCACTGGATGCCCGCCTCCGGCCCGATGAACGAGACGACGAGGAGGGCCAGGAGCCAGAAGTAGATCTTGATGTAGTGGCTGTCGCCGTGTTCTTCTGCGTGGTCACTCATGATGGTGTTCCTTCGAATCCGAGTGCTCGGTCGTCTTACTTGGCCGTCTTACTTGGCCGTCTTACTTGGCCGTCTTACTTGGCCGTCTTACTTGGCCGTCTTACTTGGCGATGTAGAGGAGCGGGAAGAGGAAGATCCAGACGACATCGACGAAGTGCCAGTAGATGCCGATGATCTCGACCCGGTGCAGGTGCTCGTTCTTCTTGGCCCAGGAGGCGGTGAAGAGCATGAGCACCATGCCGGCGATGACGTGGAGCGCGTGGATGCCCGCCGCCGTGTAGTAGAACGACCAGAACGTGTTGGCCGTGATCGTCATGCCGTGGCTGATCTCGTAGCTCCACTCGTACGCCTTGACGCAGAGGAAGACGAGGCCGCCGCCGCAGGTCGCGTAGAGCAGGTTCGCGGCCCGCTGGCCGTCACCGCGCTCCGCCGCCTGATGCGCGAGCACCGCTGCGAGGCTCGAGGTCAGCAGCACGAACGTGTTGAAGAGCCCGATCCAGGGGTTCGTGTTCGCCGCGTAGTCCGCCCAGATGCCGTGGGCGAGGCGGTGCATGATGTACGACCCGAGGACGCCGCCGAAAATCACGATTTCCGAGGCGATGATCCACCAGACGGCGAGTCGGGCGGTGGGCATTCCCGCCGTGCTGCGCGTCGTTGCGATCGGTGTTGCGGACATTCAGTCGTCTCCGTCTTTCTCTCCGTGCCCGTCGGGGCACGTTCATCGATCGGCCCGGGAGCGGCACTCTGGGCGCCCCGAACAACCCTGACGGCCGCGAAGCGGCCATGCGGATCAAGCCGGTTCGTTCTGCGGCCAGTAGTCCTCTTCGCGGTCCGGGTGGCTGTACTCGTAGGGGCCGCGGTAGCAGTTCGGCAGACCTTCGGGCCAGTTCCCGTGCGGCGGAGGAGAGTCCGCCGTCCACTCGAGGCTGTTCGCCTTCCAGGGATTCTTCGGCGCCTTCTCCCCCGACATCCAGCTTGTGATGACGTTGTAGAAGAAGAGCACCTGCGCGCCGAGCATGATCAGGAGCATGACCGTCGCGAACTGCCGCATGTCCTGCATCCAGGGCAGCGCCAGCTCGGGGAAGTTCTGGTAGTCGTAGATCCGACGATGCTGGCCGGCGGCGCCCAGGACGAAGAGCGGCAGGAAGATCCCGTTGAAGGGGATGATCGTCAGCCAGAAGTGCAGCTTGCCGAGCGTGTCGTTCATCATTCGACCGAACATCTTGGGGAACCAGTAGGTGAAGCCCGCGTAGGTCCCGATGATGGCGATCGGATAGAACGTGTAGTGGAAGTGGGCGAGCACGAAGTAGGTGTCGTGCATGTAGATGTCGTTGCCCGACGCGCCCAGGAAGATGCCGGTGATGCCGCCGATCAGGAACTCGAAGATGAACGCGAGCGCCCAGAGCATGGGCGTGGTCAGCGTGATCGACCCGCCATAGAGGGTCGCGATGTAGACGAACATCATCTCGGCGATCGGGACCGAGATGAGCAGCGTCGTCACCGTGAAGACGTTCGCCATCCGCGGATCGATGCCGGCGATGAACTGATGATGCGCCCAGACGGTGAAGGAGAGGACGCCCGTGCCGATCGCGGTATAGAGGACCGTCTTGTAGCCGAAGAGCTTCTTCCGGCTGAAGGTCGTCATCACGTCCGCCACGATGCCCACGGCCGGCAGGAGCACGACGTAGACCTCCGGGTGGCCGAAGAACCAGAAGAGGTGCTGCCAGAGGATCGGGTCGCCGCCCTTGTCCGGGTCGAAGAAGGCGGTGCCGAGGTTCTGGTCGAAGAGCATCATGATGCCACCGGCGAGCAGCGGGCCGACCGACAGCATGAAGAGGATCGAGGCGATCACGATCATCCAGACCACCATCGGGATGTCCCACATCTTCATGCCGGGAGCGCGGCTGTTCATGCAGGTCGTGATGAAGTTGATGCCGCCCAGGAGGAACGCGACGAACTCGAGGAAGACCGCGGTGATCCACAACGTGGATCCCAATCCGGTCAGGGAGTACTCGGCCTTGGTCGAGAGCGGGGGATATGCGGTCCAGGCGCCGCCGAAGGCGCCGCCCTCAACGAAGAACGCCGAGAGGATCACGATCGCCGAGAGCAGGAACACCTGGTAGGAGAGGCGGTTGATCTTGGGGAAGACCATGTCGTCCGCGCCGATCATGAGGGGGATCAAATAGTTGCCGAAGGCTGCGATCAGGACCGGCATCGCGACCCAGAAGATCATGATCGTCCCGTGATTGGTCACGAGTGAGTTGTAGTCCGCCGGTGAAACGACGCCCCAGCCCGGCACCTCGATCCCGGGAAACGCGAGCTGCATCCGAAACGCGTAGGCGAAGAAGCCGCCGATCAACGCCATGAACATGCCGGTGAACATGTATTGCATGGCGATCATCTTGTGGTCGAGCGGGAAGATGTACTTCTCCGAGAAGCTCATCTCGTGGTGACCGTGATCTCTGTGGTCTCCCGCGTGGTGTCCGTTCTCTTCGACGGGAATCGACTCGGCCATGTCTCGTTCTCCTGCTTCCGCCCCGGCTCGGAACGCTGCTCGGGTCGGGAGTTGGGCGGCGGCGCCGCCTCTTCAAGATTCGTGCTGTCTGCTTTCGATCGCGTTTCGGTCTGACTCGTCGCCGTGCGCCCGCAGGCGACACGCGGTGTTCATGCCCTTCGCCGAGAATCCGCAGGTGACCGGCTCGTCGTCCTGCGCGTCGCCGAAGTCCCTCCGGCGACTAGTTGCCGGCGAGCTCGATCGATTTGGATTCGCCCATTGCGCGCGCCAGAGCCGCGGCGGATTCGCGTTCGACCCACGCGGAATAGGCCTCGGGACTCGAGATGTGGATCCGCGCCGGCATCAGCCCATGCCCGATGCCGCAGATCTCCGCGCACTGGATGTCGTACTCGCCGGTCACCGTCGGCTCGAACCAGCCGGTGATCACGCGACCGGGGATCGCGTCCTGCTTCAGCCGGAAGACGGGCACCGAGAAGTTGTGCAGCACGTCGAGCGCTTCGAGCTTGTAGTGATAGAGGGTGCCGGTCGAGACGTGGAGCTCGTTCACCTTCGTGATGTCGTCGGCGGTGCCCATCGTGTTGTCCGCGCCGGGGTGGACGAAGGTCCAGGCCCACTGCTGGGCGATCACGCGAACCTCGGACTCCATCTCGGGTAGATCCTGCTTCACGTCGTACCAGACGTTGATCGCCATCACGACGATGATCAGGTCGAAGGTGAGAATCGGGAAGTGGGCCCGATGGATCCACTTCATGTACCTGTGCTCGGTCCCGGTGATGTACAGCGCCTTGACCCCGTCCTTCGCCTTGAACTTCAGGATGAAGGAGAAGAAGAGGAAACAGGCGATGGTGAACGGAATCATGACCAGGACGGTGATGACGTCGAAGAGTCGATCGATGTCACCCGCGTAGGTCGAGGCCGCGGCCGGGAGCAGTGAGTCGAGAATCATTGGGCTGCCTACCTGGTTGGTGCAGATTCCTCGGGGCGTCTCCTGCGAGACGTCCTAGAGGATGAAGATGAAGACGATCGCGATGAAGCCGAGCACGCCGGCGATTCCGAGAAGGAAGAGGCGATCGGCGAGGTCCGCCGCGTTGGGCGGCGTCGGCTCGATGTGGTTGTCGTCGTCGGACATGGTCTGGGCTCCGTTCGGAGGGGGATGATCTTCGCTTCGGCCTGACGCCGAGCGCTAGTTGCCGAGGGATTCGATGTGGGCGATCACGTCGATGATCGCGGTGTCGTCGGCCAGGGTCCCGACCATCGCCTGCATCGCGACACCGTAGGGATCTCCGGCGCCCGAACCGCGAACCTTGTCGCGGTACTTCTGGATCGAAGAGAGGAGGTACCAGTCGGACTGGCCGGTCAGCGGCGGCGCGCCCATCCCCTGATTGCCCTCCGCCGCGGCGCCGTGGCAACCGCTGCAGACCGCGTAGTAGCCCGCGCCGAGCGCGGCGTTGCCCTCTTCCTCGAGCTGCTTTTCGAGCGGGGCCGGCGGCATGCTCGCGACGTACGCGGCGACCGCCTTCTGGTCCGCTTCCGACCGGAGCCACTGGGACATGGGGTACATGCGGAGACCGCCGGTGTCCTGGGCGTGGAGCCCACGGATTCCGTTGGCGAAGTTCTTCAGCTGCATCTCGACGTACCACTCGGGCATGCCGGCGATCGCGGGGGCGAGCGCCTCGCGGCTGCCGCCGCCGTCGGCCATGTGGCACTGGGTGCAGAGCGCGTAGAGTTCCTCGCCGCGGGCGAGGTCACCGTCTTCCGCGATCGCGACGCCGGCAGAGGCAATCGCGATCATCGCGGTAGCGAACGCGCGAATCGTCTTGTGTGCGAAGAGTTTCCCGAACAAGGTCTTTCCTCTTTCTCTAACTAGGCCCGGATCCGTCGGGGCCCGCAATCAACCTTCGGAGCCGTGCCGTCGCCCAACCTTCCACGATGGGCCACGGCACATCTTGGCGCATGTCGTCGGATCGAAGGAGGACGATCCGGGGGGACATACACGCGAATGTGACGATCTCTCGGGAGGGGAGTGGCTCGGAGAGCACTCGGCACGGGGCCTGATCTCCGAAATGAAACGGGTAGCGGGAGGTCTGTCGTCCGCGGGGTAGCCCATGGCTCGCTCCCCGGTCAAGGGAGATCGCGGGCCGGTGGGCGCTCCGGCGGTTCGCGAACAGCATAGCGTCACGCCGTCCCGACGGGATCGCGCCGGAAGTGAAAAGTCGTCCATCGGCGCGGCTTTCCGTTGCCCTCCGCAACGATCCGCTGCACCAATGATCAGCCCCCCGGACTCGGGGGATTGAACGGATAGAGCAGCAGATAGATCAGCACTCCGGTAACGGACACATACAGCCAGATCGGCCATGCGATCCGCGCGATCCGGCGATGTCGCTCGCGGTCGTCGCGCAGTCCCAGGCGGATCAACAAGAGGGCGAACACCGGCACGGACATGGCCAGGGTCACGTGGGATCCGAGCAACACCAGGTACGCGGTCTTGCCCCAGCCTTCGACGTTGAAGGTCGTGTTCTCGAAATCCTTTGAGACCTTGTGTCCCACGTATAAGAGAAGGAAGAGCGTCGAGACGCCGAAGGCGGAGAGCATCACCCGGCGATGGCGCTCCACCTCGCCCCGCTTCACCAGCTGCCGCCCATAGACGAGGAGCGCCATCGAGGTCGCGTTGAGGGCCGCGTTGATCGGCGGAATCAGCGAAAAGTCCATAATTGTCGGCACCTTAGCAGCTCGTTGGCGCGCGACGACGCAACCCGGCGCTGCGCTGCGGCGCGCCGCACGCCCCACCTTCGAGGGTGGATGGGATGGGCCCCGCCCGATCCGCTCAGATGAATTCGAGCGCCCGCTCGAAGAGCGCGACGGTCGTCGCGTGCAGCAGATCGCCGATCGGCTTCGGCGCCCGCCCGGCACACGCGCGGGCGTGGCTTCCTTCGAGGATGATGCCGAGCCGGTAGGCCGCGAGGACGACGTACCAGTCGATCTCCACCAGGTCCCGCGTGGAGTGTTCGCCGTAGCACTCGATCAAATCCTGCGTGCTCGGCAGACCGTCGAGGCTCCCGGAAGAGGCGCTCGCGCCGCCCAGCGGCGACCGCCCCTGCTCGTCGGGCCACCCGATGATGAGCGCGCCGAGGTCGAGGAGCGGATCGCCGATCGTGGCCAGCTCCCAGTCGACGATCGCCGCCAGCTCGGGGCCGTCGTGTCGGAACATCACGTTGCCGATGTGGTAGTCGCCGTGCAGGATGCCGGGCGGGCCGTCGGGGGGACGATTCGCCTCCAGCCATTCCGCGACGCGGTCGACCCCCGGAATCTCCGGGCCCGGATATCCGTCGAGCTCCGAGTAGCTCTCGAGCTGGTGCCGCCAGCGCGAGACCTGTCGCTCGAGGTAGCCCTCGGGTCGACCGAGCCCGTCGAGACCGACCGCCAGGTAGTCGACCATGCCGAGACGCGCGACGCTCCGCGCCATCGAGAAGCCCATCTCGCGCTTGATCGCCGGGTCGCCCGCGTGGAGCTCGGGCAGGCCGCTCCCGATTCCCCAGCCGTCGACCGGCTCCATCAGATAGAAGGCCGCGCCGATCAGCGCCTCGTCGGGACACGCGGCGATCAGTCCCGGATGCGGAACGTCGCTCCCCGCCAGCGCGCCGAGCACCCGCGCCTCGCGGCGCATCGTCTCGTCACTGTTCGCGCGCTTGTGGATCGGCGGCCGCCGCAGGACGAAGGCACGTCCTCCGCGTTCGAAGCGGACGAGGATGTTCTGGGTCCCGCCGGTGAGCGGCGTGATGTGCTCGATCGGGCCCTCGGTCAGGCCCTGCTCGTCCATCCACGCGTCCAGGATCGCGAGGTCGACGCCTTCGATCCGATCTTCGTCACCCGCCACCGCGACCTCCTGCCCCGCCGTCTGCCTCGCGGCGGACGTTCGACGTTACCACCTCGTCCCGACCCGCGGACGTGCGGCACCCGACGCCCCGCCGCTCCCCTCCCGACGCGCGAAGTGCCCGATCGCCGCTCCCCTCCCGACGCGCGAAACGCCCGGTCGCCGCCCGCACCGCGCGAACCGCTACCCTGCCGCCGCCATGCCCCCCTCCCCTTCGCCGATCGACACCCCCGAACCCTGGCGTCAGCGCTTGATCGACCGGCTCGAGGAGAGCGGACGCTTCCGGACGGTCACGCTGATCACCGCCCTCGCCGGCATGTTCGCGACGACCTTCCCGGTCACGATCCTGACGATCTCCCTCGGGCCGATCGCCGAGGAGTTCCAGGCGCAGGAGACGACGATCGCCTGGGTGATCTCGGCGCCGATGCTCCTGTCGGCGGTCTTCTTTCCGCTCCTCGGCAAGCTCGGTGATCTGCGCGGCCACCGGCAGATCTTCCTGATCGGGTTCGGCTTCGCGACCCTCGTCGCGGGCCTGACCGCCCTCGCCTGGGACGAGTGGAGCCTGATCGGCCTGCGCACCCTCGCCGCGATCCTCGGCGGCGCGACGCAGCCGACGTCGATGGCGCTCATCTTCTCGGTCTACCCGCCTGAGCAGCGCGTCCGCGCGATGGGCTGGTGGTCGATGACCGGAGCCGCCGCGCCCGCCCTCGGACTCGCCCTGGGCGGCCCCCTCGTCGAGCTCTTCGGCTGGCGGGTCGTGTTCGGACTGCAGGCGGCGATCAGCCTCGTCGCCCTCGCGCTCGCCTACGCCGTCCTGCGCGAGACGCCGCGCAAGCGCGTGCGCTTCGACTTCGCGGGCTCCGTCGCCCTCGCGGTCGGGATCGGCGGCTTCATGTTCGCCCTCGGAAGCCTGCGCCTGCTCGGTGGGGATCCGACGATTCCCCTCGCCGCGGTCGGCGTCGGCATCTTCGGGCTCCTCGCTTTCGTCACGATCGAGACCCGCGTCGAGGAGCCGCTCCTCCCCCTCGCCTTCTTCCGATCACGGAACTTCTCGGCGACCCTGCTCACGAACGCGACGACCAGCGCGGGCTACATGGGCTCCTTCGTGATCGCGCCCTTCTTCCTCTTCCATCTCGGCTTCTCCGCGACCGCCGCATCGTTCCTGATCCTCATGCGAACCGGCGCGCTCACGATCGCCTCGCCGATGGGCGGGAACCTGGGCGAGCGATTCGGCGAGCGAGGCGCGTCGCTCTTCGGCTGCAGCGTGATGACCGTCGGGCTGGGACTGGCGGGATGGGGCATCTCCCAGGAACACCTCGTCACCTTCATGATCGGACTGATCCTCCAGGGCCTCGGCCACGGCTGGAGTCAGCCTTCGATCACCGCGGCGATCTCGCGCTCCGTCGACGAATCCGACCTCGGAATCGCGGCCGCCTCGAATCGCCTCTTCGGACAGGGTGGCGCTGCCTTCGGCATCACGCTCCTGACCCTCGCCTACGGCGGCGAGCAGACCCCCGAAGCCTTCGCGACGGCCTTCCTCGTCGGAACGGGACTCTCCGCGATCTCCGTCGTGACCGCCGTGTGGATCGGCGCCTCGAAGCTCGATCTCCACCCGGACGAAGACGCGCACGTCGCGCCCGCGGTCGGACGTTAGTCGGCGATTCTCGAGCGCCCCGCGCTCAGACCTGGATGAGCGGGAGCGCTTCCATTCCCAGCACCCGACGATAGGTGTTGTGGTAGTGGTGGAGCGCCGGCTCGTTGCGTCCGAAGATCACGTAGTCCTGGAGACCGGCCTCCGCCGAGAGCTGCGACCCCTCGGCCACGGCGTAGTCCTCGTCGCGGATCACGTCTCCGAAGATGCGTGCGCGCTCGAGGGCGAGCCCCGGATCCGCTCCGATCGCAGCTTCGGTCGAGTAGAACGTGACGCGTGAGATCGATCGTCCCGGGTTCTCGCGGTCCGGATAGGTCCGCACGAGCGTCACGCCCGACGCGCCGACGTTCACCTGGACGTTCGGGAAGAGGTAGTAGACCGGGAAGCCGCCGTCGGTGATGTGCCAGTCGTCCTCGGGCTTGCCGCGCAGGTCGTCGAGGCCCTTGAGGCAGAGGATCATGCGGTGGTTCTTGTCGAAGACGTCGTAGCACTGCGCGTTGCCGTAGAACGCCTGCGCGAGGGTGTCCTTGTGCAGCGCATTGAAGTGGTAGGTCTCGCCGAAGGTGTCGATCGCGAGCTTCCAGTTGAGCCGCATGTCGTAGGTGTCGGTCCCGACGTGGACCAGCTTCCCGAAATCCCAGGACGCGAACTCGTCCGAGAGCCCCCCGAGCACGTCGGTCTCCTCGATCGTCCCTTCCGGATCGGGGTGGACGAAGAGGAAGCCGTGCAGCTCCGCCGCCGGCAGCTCGATCAGCCCGTGACACGACTTGTCGATCGTTCCGAAGTGCTCGGGCTTCGGGATCGCGACGAGCTCGCCCGCGTTCGAGTAGGTCCAGGCGTGGAAGGGACAGACGAAGCGCTCCGCCTCGCCCCGCTCGCGATTCTCGAGCACGACCCCGCGGTGGCGGCAGGTATTCGCGAAGGCGCGGAAGCGGCCGGCGGCGTCGCGGGTCGCCAGCACGGGCCCCCCGAAGTCGCGGCTCGTGACGAAGCTCCCGGGCTTCGGCAGGTCGCCGGAGAGCCCGAGGAGCTGAGGGTGCCCCTGGAAGAAACGGGCCCACTCCTGCGCGGCGATCGCGGGCGAGCGATAGACGTCGGTGGGGTTCCGCCGGTGGCCACCCGCGTCGACGTTCGTGCCGTCGTCGCGGTGGCGCATCAGCTCCTTCAGGAGACGGATCTGTTCTTCCCGGTGCATCGTCGCTTCCCTCGAATCCGCCTCAAACCGGCGGCGCGTGGCAGACCGCCTCGACGTTGTTGCCGTCGGGGTCGAGCAGGAAGCCGCCGTAGTAGTCCGGGTGGTAGATCGGACGCGGGCCCGGCGCGCCGTGGTCGGTCGCGCCTAGAGCGATCCCCGCCGCGTGGAACGCATCGACCGAGCCGCGATCCGCGGCGGTGAACGCGAAGTGGCGCGGCGTGTACTCGACGCGCGTCTCGACGAGCCAGAACATCGGCCGGCCCGGCCCCCACGCTGCCATTCGCCGTTCCGGGAAATCCGGGTCCCAGCTCGCGGTCATCTCCGTCTGCAGCGACACGCCGAGCGGCGCGAGCACCGCATCGTAGAAGGCCTTGCTCCTCTCGAAGTCCGTCCCGTACGTACTCAGATGGTCGATCACGGATGACCCCCTGTTCCGCGGCGCCGCTAGAGGAGCTGCGTCTTCTTCCCCTTCAGCTCGCGCGCGGCGGGCGCAAAGAGCGCCTCGTGTCGCAGGCATCGCTTCTGGAAGAAACGCAGGAGCGCCTCTTCGTTCGCGCCTCCCTGCTCGAGCACGAACGCTTCGAGATCGGCTTCGCGATCCTGCGGCGACGTCGTCCGTCCGAGGAGCGCATCGATCTCGGCGTTCTCCTCCTTCTCCATCTCGGGCCACATCGATTCGACCCGCTCGAGGTAGACGGCGTTTCGCCAGGTCGTGTCGATCTCGTACTTCACGAAGTCGTCCGCCCCGCTCCGGATCTCCGCCAGCTTGTCGACCTGCCAGGCGTGGGCCGGCGCGAACGGACTCTTCGTCGGCTCCGGAATCGCCGGCGTGTCGAGCGAGATGCCCATCGTGTCGGCCATGACCTCGACGCAGGCGCGCGACCAGACCCAATACCACGCGAGATATTGGATGTAGTCCGCCGTGGCGGGGGGCTCGATCACGAAGGGCGCACAGGTCGTCGGCGTCGCCAGGTTGAAGCGGACCGTGTGGAAATCGATGATCTCCTTCGGGATCCGCGCGCCGGTCTTCTCGAAGTAGTGGTCGAACGCGGGGGCGAGCGGACCGAGGGGCTCGGCCAGATCACGACCGCGCATGCCGGCGAGATCCGCCGCCGGATCACCGAGGGTGGCGAGCTCGAGATCGATGAACGAAGTGACGCGTCCCTGGTCGAAGAGGAACTGCGCGGAGTCGACCTGCAGACAGGAGATTTCGTAGCGGTCCTTCGGGACGTTGCGCCGGAGCCAACCGTAGACGAACTCGATGATCGGTTCGGGACGGTTCTTGGCCGCGCGGAAAGTCGCTTCCCAGGTCGCCAGGTCGGCGAAGCCCGCCGCCTCCGCGTCCTTCGGCTTCTTGACGCCGAGGTCTTCGAAGCGCTTCGGGTCGATCGCATGGAGGTCCGCGAGGAGCTCCATGTAGTGATTGAGGACGGAGACGCGCTCCTCTTCGTTCTCGGCGGTGGAGAGGTCGATGCGTCCCGGGACCTTGTCCATCACGATCATCTTCGGGTCGGGGATGATCCCGTGGATGTGCGGAACCGGGAGCCCTTCCTCTTCCATCATCTCGAAGACGTGGGCCTCGAACTCGAAGGGGTTTGCGCCGTGGTCGAGCTCCCCGCGCTCGCCGCGCAGATAGAGCGGCACGGTCTCGCCGTCGCGCGCGAGATCGACGAAGAACGCGGGGCGCCAACGCGGCTGCCGCTCGAAGGCGACGATTTCGCCGCCGAGCTCCTTCTCGACCCAGGCGAAGGCCCGCTGCCATTCGGAGTCCAGACTCTGGCGTGCCAGCTGGGCGTCGCTGGGATCGGAGTCCTCGCGGCGTGCGCCGCCTTCCTGCGTTTCGGTGGATTCGCTCGTCATGCCCCGAGCGTAGACGAGTTCCGGCGGCCGTGTGGCATATTGCGCCCTCCCCCACCCGGAGGATCTTCGCATGACCGGCCGCGTCGCGAGCCTGTCCCTCTCCCCCCGCTACACCTTCTCGAAGGACACGACGGAGCGGGTTCGGGTGCTCGAGGGCAAGGGCTTCGAGGGTGACGTCCACGCGGGGGAGACGGTGAAGCACCGCTCCCGCGTCGCCCAGGATCCCACCCAGCCGAACCTTCGCCAGGTCCACCTGATCCCGGCGGAGCTCCTCGACGAGCTCGCCGCCGAGGGGTACGACGTGTTCCCGGGGCGCCTCGGGGAGAACGTCCTGACCCGCGACCTCGATCTGCACGCGCTTCCGACCGGAACGCGTCTCGAGCTCGGGCCGGAAGTGGTCCTCGAGCTGACCGGCCTTCGGAACCCGTGCGGCCAGCTGAACGGTGTCGGCCCGGGGCTCATGAAGCGTCTCGTCCATCGGGACGAGACGGGGGCGACGATCCGACGGGGTGGCGTGATGTCGATCGTCCTGGTCGGCGGCGAGGTCGCGCGAGACGACGAGATCCGGGTCGTCCTTCCGGAAGGGCCCCATCGACCGCTCGAGCGCGTCTGACGCGCCGGGCCGGAGCGGCCCTCCGACGTCGAGGTGGGCGATGGGCTAGAGCCGCTCTCCACCGTCGCGCAGGATCTGCAGCTCGACCCGGCGGCGCTGGGCCGCGGTCGCGTCGGCGGTCGCGTCCTCACCGAAGCCCTTGCTCTCGAGCCGTCCGGCCGGAACGCCGTGGATCTCGACGAGCTCCCGGTAGACGGCGGCGGCGCGACGCTGGGACAGGTCCATGTTGTACTCGGCGCTCCCGGCCGCGTCCGTGTACCCGGCGACCCGGAAGCGGGTGTTCGGGAAGTGGTCGACGAGGACCGAGGCAGCGGCTTCGATGTCGGGGGTCGCCGCCTCGTGGAGCGCGTCCGAGTCGAAGTCGAAGTGGACCTCGAGCTCGACGCTCGGGCGGGCGACCCCGGCGACGAGCTGGTCCTGGAAGCGCTGGCGGAGCTCCATCGCCACGAGCGCCACGCTCGGATCCGCTGGCGCCGCTTCCGGCGCCGGCTCGCCTTCGGCGGCGGGACCGAGCACCTGGGCGAGGACGATCTCCGGGACCCGGATCTGCTGGGCCTCCGCCGAATTCGTCACGAGGAAGACCCAGGCGGCGATCGCCGCCAGGGCGACGGTCCAGCCGCGCAGGTGGAGGCGACGTTCGGCGGGGGTGGTGTCGTTTTCGGTGCGCGTCATTTCGATTCTCCGATCGTCAGGGCCTCTGCGGGCGCGGGCCGTGTCCGACGTGGGGGGCTCGGCTTGCTCTCATCCTGGAAGGCGGGAAACTGGGGGTGGACCGGGCAGCTCTCGAACGAAAAAAGTCGGAAAAATCGGGAACCCGACGTGACGATCTGTGCCCGGCGCGCGTTGTGAGGGGAGCGGGGGTGCTCCCACACCGAGCCGAACTTCGGAAAACTCCAATTTTTCCGGATACTTGGGAGTCGATCAGGTGAGCACACAGGACGCCCGTGGCCCGGTCCCGGCGGCGAAGCTCTCGGACGAACCGCTCCGCCTGCTGCGGGCGACCGAGCTGGCCTGGGCCTGGCACGGCCACCAGACCCGCAAGGGGCGAGTGACCTCCTGCATGAGCCATCTGCTCCAGGTCCAGGGACTCGTGATCGGCGCCGGCGGTGGACCGGACGCGGCGGTTGCGGCGCTGCTCCACGATGCCCTCGAGGACGCGGAGAGCCCGGCGGAGCGCGCGGCGCGGGAACGCGCGATCGAGGGGGAGTTCGGGGCGAACGTGCTCCGGATCGTCCTCGACCTGACGGACACGACCCCGGACGAAGCCGGGGCGAGCAAGGGCCCCTGGAGGGTGCGCAAGGAGCGATACCTGGAGCAGCTCCGCGGAGCGGGCCTGACGAGCCGCCTCGTCGCGGCCTGCGACAAGCGCCAGAACCTGGGGGATCTCGTGACGGACCTGCGTGTCGAAGGCCCGGCGACCCTCGAACGATTCAACGCCGGCGCCGCGGAGCAGGTCTGGTATTTCAGATCCATGGAGACGATATGTCGGCCCGCCATCCCCGCGGAGCTCGCGAGCGACATGGCGTCGCTCCTCGCCGAGCTCGAGCAGCTGGTCGCCCCGCAGCCGTCCGGGAACCGGTAGACGGAAAGCAAGTCCGCCGTCCGACCGAACCGGAGCGCAACCCATCGCGCGGCCGCCGGTTCGACCTCTCGAATCGGAACCCCTCGCGGAGAGCGGGGGTCCGACATCAACCGGGCCAGCAGGCCCCTGGAGTCCTTCGAACATGCGAGCCATCCGACGAACCCCCTTCCAGCGCGCCTTTCTCCCGATCGCGGGCCTGACCCTCGCGACCCTCACCGCCGGCGGCGCGCTGGCGGAGGGCGAAGCCGAAGAACGTCTCCGCGAGCGGGGCGACCGCGTCGAGGAACGACTCGACCGCAAGGGTGACCGCGTCGAGGAACGACTCGACCGCAAGGGTGACCGCGTCGAGAAGCGGCTCGACCGCAAGGGCGACCGGGCCGAGCGACGACTCGAAGAGAAGGGCGAGCGCATCGAGCGCAAGGGGGAGAGACGCGCCGAACGTCTGCGCGAGAAGGGGCGCGACGCCAAGGCCGATCGGGTCGAAGAGAAGGCCGAGCGCCGGGGCGAGCGCCTCGAGCGCAAGGGGGAACGGATCGACCGCAAGCTCGATCGCCGGGGCGAACGCCGCGACCAGAAGCTCGACCGCAGGGGAGATCGGAAGGAGCGCAAGCTCGACCGCAAGGCCGAGCGAAAGGCAGAGCGAAAGGGCGAACGCGAACGGCGCCGAGGCGAACGTTAGGCGCTCGGTCCCACGACCCACGGCTTCGCGGCGGCGTGGCGGGAACGGTCGCAGACGATAGTCTCGCAGCCGCCATGTCCGAACCCGCCGCCTTTCCCCCTGCCCGCCACCTCACCCGGGACCTCGCCGTCCGTATCCGACGCGACGCGAGCGGGTCCACGCTCACGCTCCCGATCGTGCCCGCGCTGCGGGACGGGAGTGGGCGCGTGCGAACGGGCGTCGTCGCGATGATCGCGGACATCATCAGCGGAGAGGCCGCGGTTCGCGAGGCGCTCCCGGGCTGGATCGCGACCCTCGGCCTGAGCCTGCAGGTCGGCGACCTCCCCGGCGAGGGGCACCTCGCCGCGCGCGCCCGCAAGATCCGGAAGGGGCGGACCACGCTCGTCTTCGAGGTCGACCTCGAGCACGTGGAGACCGGCTGCGCCGTCGGGCTCTCGACGCTCACGTTCTCGCTCCTGCCCGCGCGAACCGAGCTCCAGTCCCGCGCGACATGGGCCGAGGAGCCGGATCCCGAGACCGACTTCGCGAACGAGGACTCGGGCTTCGAAGCGCCCCTCCTCGACACGATCGGCCTCACCTTCGATCCGGACGATCCGGCGATCGCCCGCGCCCTGAAGACCGACTACGTCGGCAACACCCTCGGCGCCATGACCGGGGGCGTCGTCGCGATCCTGGCCGAAGCCGCCGCCGACCATTTCGCCGCGGCGGAGCTGGGCGGCGCGACCCGCGTGCACTCCCTCGAGATCCACTTCCTGCGACTCGCGAAGGTCGGTCCGATCCGCGCGGAGGCGCGCACGATCGGCCGAATGGGCTCGGCGATCGTCGTCCGCGTCGAGCTCCGGGACGAAGGGCAGAACGGAACGCTCACGACCCTGGCGAGCGTCGTCGTAGATCGTATGGACGATTAGGCGTCGGATCTCGCGATGGCCATTGACGCGCGGCGCGCGCTTGCGTACCCCTCCGACGTGATGTCCGAGACCTCCTTCCACCCGACGAGCTTCGTGCCGCACGTCGTCCCCATGCAGGGGATGGACGCGTTCGTCTGCACGCAGTCGAAGCGTGTCTGGTGGACGAGGCGGAGGCCGACGGACTGAAGCGAAACGCAGCCTGAATACGCTGCATCGACCCGAAGCCCCCCTCCGCCCCGCCGAACGGCCCCGCGGAGGGGGGCTTCGTCGTTTCGGCGAGCCGCGCTCCACCTCGAGGGCGCGCGGGGCTGAACGCACTTCGAACGAGACACGACCATGCCCGAACGGAAACTCTGGAATCGCCGATTCGTCTTCCTGCTGCTCACGCAGGCGGGCTTCGGCTTCGCTCATTCGGCGTTCATGATGTTGCCGAAGTGGATGGCGACGGAGCTCGACGCCGGTCCCGACGCGATCGGCCGCGTCGTCGCCGTTTCCGCGATGGGGATCGTCCTCTTCTTGATGCCGGCGGGCGCGATGGTCGACCGCTACGGGCGGAAGCGTTTTCTGGCCGCGGGCGCAGCGCTGATGTCCGTCACGAGTCTCTGCTATGTGAACGTCGAATCGATCGGCGTCACGCTCTACCTGCTCCGGATTCTCCAGTCGATCGCCTTTGCCTACGCCTTCGCGGGCGGCGCCGCGCTCTGCGTCGATGCCGCACCGCCCGAGCGGATCGGACAGGCGGTCGGCCTCTTCGGACTCTCGTACGTCGTAATGGGCGCCTTCGCGCCTGCAGCGGTCGAGGAGATCGTCGCGGCCTCGAGCTGGGACACGGCCTTCGCTCTCGCTGCCGGCGCCGCGGCCTGGTGTGCGCTCGGCGGGCTGCTCGTGCACGAGGAGCCACTCGCGGCAGAAGCCAGCGAGCCGGTCGCCCTCGGCGAGATTCTCGTGCGTCGCGAGATGCTGTGGGGGATCTCGATCGTCGCGCTGCTCGGGATGGCCTTCGGCTGCGCGATGAATTTCCACCAGCCCTACGCCCTCGACCTCGGTCTGACCCGGCTGCGCGACTTCTTCATCGCCAACTCGGTCGCCGCCACCGCGTGTCGCCTGCTGCTCGGCCCGTTCATGGATCGGATCGGGCTCCGCCGCGTCGCCGTCGCGAGCCTGACCGCCTACTCCGCCGTCATGCTCTCCCTCGTGTGGCTCGATCGGATCGGGCTCGCACCGATCGGATTCGGAATGGGCCTCGCCCATGGCCTCTTCTATCCGGCCTACACGGGCTCGCTCCTCGCCGGCTGTCCCGCCAACGAGCGCGGCCGCCGCATGTCGATCATCCAGGCTGGCCTGAACGGAGGGATGGGGGCCGGCGGGATCGCGCTCGGGTGGCTCGCCGCGCGGGCCGGCTATCCGATCATCTTCGTGATCTCGGCCGGGGCGGTCCTCTTCGGCGCCTTCCTGATCACCCGAACGCTACCCGCGAGCGTCGCGATCGAGGCGAAACCGCTGTCACCGGAGACCGAAGCCGCCTAGGGGATGGGTCTTCAGTCGACCCGGACCACACGATGGGTCCCGGCCGCGGCTTCGAAGACCGCGCCCCCGACGGACTCGGCGGACCACCGGTCGACGGGCGCGCTGAACACGTACTCGACCCGGACGGCCGCCGGCGTGAGCTCGACGACCAGGTAGCCATTGTGGACGAGATCGACGAACGCGAGGTGGTCGGTCCGTTCGACGAACTCGCGGGCCTGGTCGCCGATCGGCGTCGACTTACCGAAAGGCGGCGAGCTGATCGCCGGGCACACGAACTCGAGCGCGCAGTGCGGCGTGCCGTCGTCGTGGGGCACCTCGAAGACCCAGCTGCTGTGGACGTCGCCGGTCAGGAAGACGACGTCCCGGATCGATTCGGCGACCAGATGATCGAAGACCTCCCGGCGATTCGCACGGTAGCCGTCCCAGGCATCGGGATTGAAACCGTACTCCCCGAGCAGGATCGGCGAGACGACGACCTGTTGTCCGACGACCCGCCAGCGGACGCCATCCTGCGCCGAACGAGACAGCGCATCGAGGAGCCAACCCGTCTGGTCGTCGCCGAGGAGCGTGCGGCTCGGATCGTTCGCCGTCGCCTCGTCTCCGCGCTCGGGCTGCTCGTCGCGCTGGAGACGCGTGTCGAGCATCACGAGGTCGACGAGATCCCCGAAGCGGAACGTGCGGAAGAGACCCGTCGGTAGCTCTCGGATCGGCATCCATTCGTAGTAGGCGCGGATCCCGGCGAGCATCCGCTCCTGCCAGTCGCCTTCCGTCTCGGACGTATGGTTCTCGGCGCCCGTCGCGTGACTGTTGTTCGCCGTCTCGTGATCGTCCCAGACGGTGATCCAGGGATGACGCGCGTGGGCCGCCTGCAGGTCAGAGTCGGCCTTGTAGCTCGCGTGTCGCCAGCGGTAGTCGGCGAGGGAGACCGTCTCGCCGAGGGGCGCGGGGATTCGACCCAACGCCGTCCCGTCCCCGTATTCGGCGTGGCCGTACTCGTAGAGGTAGTCCCCCAGATGGAGCACGGCATCGAGATCGTCGCGACGCGCGAGGTGGGCGTAGCCGTTGAAGAAGCCCTGCGGATAGTTGGCGCAGGACGCGAAGGCCAGGCGTACGCGCGAGATGCCTTCGGCGGGCAGCGTCTTCGTCCGACCGATCGGCGAGCGCTCGCCTTCCGCCTCGAAGCCGTAGTGGTAGTCGCCCCCGGCCTCGAGACCCGCGGCGTCGACCTTGACCGTGTAGTCCCGCGACGGATCCGCGACGGCCACCCCCTCGTCGATCGCCCCGCTCCCGTCGGCGTTCGGCCCGATCCACCAGCGCGTCTCGACCGGATCGCCTCGTTCGCCGGCGCTCGGCGTGATCCGGGTCCACAGGATCACCCGATCCACGAGTGGATCCCCGCTCGCCACGCCGTGCGCGAAGCGCGTCCGGCTCTCGTTCATCGTGAACGCACCCGGCGCGCAGCCGGTCGTCGATCCAGCGACGGCAAGCCCGGCAACACCGACGGCCCCGTTCCTCAGGAATCCACGACGATCGATCGGCATGTCCCGGCGCTCCTCTCCCTCCGCTCACGAGCAGGGCGAAAGACGCGGCCGAGTCTAGACCACGCCGTCCCGATCGGGAGCGAGCCCGCCCACGAGCGACGAAGACCGCAAGACGCCCGCAGCCGGCGGTCCTGCCAAGGCCGCCAACCCGGCGAGACCCACCACCGGTCGCCCAGCCAAGGCCGCCGACCCCGCAACCAACCCGGCGAGCGCCCGCAGCCGGCGGACTAGTTGCTCGGGTGGAGCTTGTAGCGGATCGGCAGGCGCTTCACGCCGCCCACCAGGCTCGAGTGAAGCCGGTCGACCGGGCCGGTCAGCTCGATCTCGGCGATGCGCGGTATGAGGTGCTTGTAGGCGACCTCCATCTCCCAGCGTGCCAGATGGGCGCCGAGACAGAAATGCTCGCCGATCCCGAAGCCGATGTGGCGGTTCGGCTTGCGATCGATCCGGAACGTCCACGGATCCTCGAAGACGTCTTCGTCGCGGTTCGCCGAGGGGTAGTAGAGGGCGACCGACTCGCCTTCCTTGATCGTCTTGTCGCGGAGCTGGTAGTTCCGAGTCGCCGTCCGACCGAAGTGGATGATCGGCGAGGTCCAGCGGACGATCTCCTCGACCGCGTCCTTGAGCAATCCCATGTCTTCCTGCAGCCGGCGCATCTCGTGCTGGTGCTGGATGAGAGCGAGCATGCCGCCGGTCGTGCCGTTCCGGGTCGTCTCGTTGCCGGCGATCACGATGATGAAGCACCACGAGAGGACTTCCATGTCGTTGAGCGGCCGGCCCTCGTACTCCGCTTGCACGAACGTGGTGATCAGATCGTCCTGCGGGTTCTTTCGGCGATCGTTCATCAGGCCGGTGAAATACTGGAAGAGCTCGATCTGCGCGGCTTGCGAGGTCTCTCGCGCATCCTTGCCCTCTTCCTGGTATTCCGGATCGCCCGCTCCGAGCGTTCGATTCGTCCAGTCGTAGAGGAGCGGCCAGTCCTCTTCGGGCGCACCGAGCAGCCAGCCGATCACCGCGATCGGGAGCGGCGCGGAGATCTCGTCTACGAAGTCGCACTCGCCCTCGTCACCGCGGGCATAGAGCTTGTCGACCAGGTCCTTGCCGATCTTCTCGATCGGTTCCGTGATCTTCTTCAGCGCGCGCGGCGTGAACTGCTTCGACACCATCGCGCGAAAATCGCGATGCATCGGGTTGTCCATCTGGATCAGGGTCGGCGGGAGGTCACGCACCTCCTCCTCGAGATGCTGGATCACGAGGCGGGGGCCGGAAACGAAGATGTCGGGCTGCTTACCGATCTCCATGATGTCCGCGTGCTTCGTGATCGCCCAGTAGTCGATCGCGTTGCCGGGCTGGACCTGCCAGGAGACGGGCTCCTCTTTGCGGAGGCGCTCCCAGATCTTGTGCGGATATCCGTGGGCCGCGTAGTCCTCGGGATGCGTGATCCGGAAGTCTTCCGGGACGGGGCGGGGGAAGGTCAGCGGTTCTTCGGGGCTGGCAGCCATCTCGAGGTCCTCTCGTTTCCCGGGCCACCGCAGGTGCACGGCAGGTGCCGGTCGATTCAGAGCGCTTCGGAGCGAGCCTCTCCGGGGAGGCGGCGCACACGCGAACCGGAGCCCGCGCGCACGGGGGGTCGCCACGAAGCATGACTGAACGAACGATCGTTCGTCAAGCCCTGAATCGATCCGGTGCCTCGAAACCTGAGCCGAGGCCGCTGGGCCGAGCGCGGGAATCCGCCCGGTCAGGCCGATTTCATCTTCCGGTAGATGAAGAGGAGGAGGAACGCGCCCGCCGTCGCCACCGCGATCGTGCCGAGGCTGAACCCGCCCGTCGTGCCGAGCCCGATCAGCGAGGCGAGGAAGCCGCCGACGAAGGATCCGGCGATTCCGAGACCGATCGTGATGAAGAGGCCGCCGGGATCGTCCCCGGGCATGAGCCACTTGGCGAGGACGCCCGCGATGAGGCCGAGAAGCAGCCAGCTGAGAATGCCCATGTCGTGTCTCCTTTCGGTCACCGCGCGGCGCGCGGCGTCTTCTGATCGTCCGTAAGAGGAACGCGAACAGAGTATCGATCGTCACAGGTGATCGAGGAGACGCCCCATGCGAAGAGCCAAACGTCGTTCGCCCGAGGAGCCCCTCCTGTCCGGCGGTGTCGGAAGCGATCTGGCTTGGATCCTCGTGCTCGCCTTCTTCGTCGCGGTACCGAGCGAGGGGATCCACGCGATCCCGCTCGTCGAGCCGATTCACTCCCCCGGATCCCTCCGCCGGGGCGGCTGCGACGCACCGCAGATCATCGTCCAGCTGCTCTCCGGCGACCGCGTGTCGATTCGGGGTCGACTCTTCTCCGTCGACGAGGCGGTCGACGCCGTCGAGACGCGAGCCGCAGGCGCTCCGCGGCTCCAACTGATCCTCGCCCCGAGTGCCCGTTCCGAGAACGGACTGCTCGTCCGAATGATCGACGAGGTCCGACGTAGCCCCTCGCTTGGCGAGATCGAGATCTCGATCGCGCAAACCGTCGACTAGCGCGCCTCCGCTGGCCGCCACTGCGCGAGCAGCACACCCGCCATCAGGACCGCGATCGCGCCGATCTGCGGCGGCGTCAGCCACTCGCCCAGGATCGGGATCGCCCAGAGGGCCGTCCAGACGAGGCCGGAATTCGCGACGACGCTCGCCTCGAAGGACCGCAGGGTGCGCATGATCCCGTTGAAGATGGTCTGCGAGAGCGCGAGACCGAGGATCCCGTTGGCGACGATGATCGCCGCGTTGCGCACGCCGCCGACCGCCTCGAAGCCTCCCTGGAGACGAGCGCCGTCGATCGCGAGACCGACCAGCACGATCGGAAGCCCGCCCACCAGCAGGCCGATCGTCGAGTAGAGCGCGGGCGAGAGATCCGTCGACCCGTGGCCGAGCACGAAGCGCGTCACGTTGTTGCTCGCGCCGAGTCCGAGCACGACGAGCGCCGCGTAGACGACGCCGATGCGCTGGTCGGGGGCGGGCAGCTCGGGGAAGTAGAGCCAGACCCCGAGAACGGCCAACAGGATCCCGCCCACCTGGACCGGCCCCGGACGCTCACGAAGAAAGAGGATCGAGAGCGCGAGGGTCACGAGCGGAATGAAGCTCAACACGAACACGAACGTGTTCATCGGGAGCCGCTCGATCCCCATCATCATCCACACACGACACAGACCGAAGTTCACCGCGCCGACGAAGAGGATCGCGAGCCAGGTCCGCCGGTCGAGCCCCGAAGGCCATCGCTCCCGCCGCCACAGGAAAGTGTAGGCGAGCAGATAGACGAGCGCGGCGCCGAGCTGGAGCCAGACGAAGGTGAACGCCTCGACCTCGAAGAGGGCGAGCTTGGCGAGCACACCCATCAGCTGGGAGAGGACGATGACCGCGAGCCCCTGCCCGACCGCGAGGACGCGCGGACTCATGCCGTGGGCCGACTAGCTCGGGTCGGGCGCGGGCGTGTCGGGTCCGCTCTCGGGCAGCTCGGGCTTCGCCACGTACGCGGTATCGACGTTGCCCGTGAGCGCTTCGAGGAAGACGACGATGTCGGCGACCTGCTCGTCCGAGAGGTCGATCCCGATCTGGTGCTTGCCCATGATCCGGACCATCTCGGGCAGGCTCGCGATCGAGCCGTCGTGGAGATAGGGACCGGTCTCCGCCACGTTGCGAAGCGACGGGACCTTGAACACGTGCCGATCGATTTCGTTACCCGTCACGTTCTCGCGACCGACGTCCTCGGTCTCGTAGGGGAAGATGAAGCCGAGCTTGCGATAGAGCGTGCCGCCGACCGCCGGGCCGTTGTGGCAGGAGTTGCAGCCGACCGAAAGGAAGGTGTCGAGACCCTTCCGCTCCTGCTCGGTCAGCGCGTTCAGGTCGCCGCCCAGGAACGCGTCGAAGCGTCCCGGCGTGAGGAGAGCGCGCTCGAAGACGCCGATCGCGAGGGTCATGTTCTGGTAGGTGATCGCCGTGTCGTCGCCGGGGTAGGCCGCCGCGAAGGCCTCGACGTAGCCCGGGATCGATCCGAGCAGCGTCAATACGGCCTCCTCGCTCGGCATCGCCATCTCGATCGGGTTGAGCACCGGGCCGCCGGCCTGCGCCTCGACGTCCGGGGCGCGTCCGTCCCAGAACTGCGCGATGTGGAGCGCTGCGTTGTAGACGGTCGGGGAGTTGCGGTCACCGCGCTGCCCCTTGTGCCCGGGCGAGGTCGGCTCGCCGTCGACCCCGAACGCGTCGAGCATGTGGCAGGAGTTGCAGGACACGTCCTGATTCTTCGAGAGGCGGGCGTCGAAGTAGAGCATCCGTCCGAGATCGACCTTGGCGTCCGTGCGCGCGTTCGCCTCGTTCGGGACGAAGCCCGGAAGGACGCCGAGCGTGGTCCGGGCGCGCCGGGCGAGCTCCGCCGCGCCCTCCGGCACCTCGGGTGCGGTCTCGGCCACGGGCTCCGGTGCGGCTTCCGGCGCCGACGCCGGGGCGCCCGACTCCTGCTCACCGCAGCCGACGAGCACGAGGCTCCCCAACAGAATGATCGTCATCCACCTGGTCGTGCTCGTCGTCGTGATCGCCGGGTTCATCGGAGTCGTCGTCCTCGCGCCATGGGAGTTGCCTTGCACGCGGAGACTTTAGGCGGCGGATGGGGCCGCGCCCACAATCGCGCGATTTGGCGGCGAATCGGGGCGTGTGCTTCCCTACGGCCCCATGCTGGATCCCCGGAGTCTCCAGGAACGCCGCGACGAGATCGTCGAGAGCTGCGAGGCGCGTCACATCCGCGCCGACGTCGATGCGGCGATTGCCCTGCACGAGCGGACGAACGTCCTTCGCACGGAGCTCAACGAGGCGAACCGCCTCCGCAACGAGCACCAGAAGGCGGGGAAGCAGAAGCTCGACGATGCGGCGCGAGAAGCGCACACCGCCGAGGGACGCCGGCTCAAGGAAGCGGTCGGCGAACGGGAAGAGGCGGTTCGCGCGGCCGAGGCCGAGCTCGAGACCGCGCTCCGGACCCTTCCGAACTTCCTCCATCCGGAATCGCCCCGAGGAAACGAAGAGGACTTCAAGACCCTCGAGACCGTGGGAGAGCCCCGGAACTTCGACTTCGAGGCCCGTGACCATCTCGCGCTCGCCCAGGACCTCGACCTCGTCGACTTCGAGCGGGCGGCGAAGGTGTCTGGCCAGAAGTTCTACTACCTGAAGCGGGAAGCCGCGATGCTCGAGGTGGGGCTCCAGCGCTTCGCCCTCGACCAGCTCCTGCCCGAGGGCTTCATCCCGGTCGTCACCCCCGACCTCGCCCGTCCCTCCGTCATCGAGGGGCTCGGGTTCAGCCCCCGCGGCGAGGAGACCCAGATCTACTCCGTCGCGGACCACGATCTCTGCCTGATCGGAACCTCCGAGATCACCCTCGGCGGGATGTACGCCGACTCGATCCTCTCCGAGGACGAGCTGCCGCTCAAGCTCGCCGGCGTCTCCCACTGCTTCCGGACCGAAGCGGGCGCCGCCGGCCGGGAGAGCAAGGGCCTCTACCGCGTGCATCAGTTCACGAAGGTCGAGATGTTCGTCTTCTGCCGCCCCGAGGAGTCCGAGGCCCAGCACCAGGAGCTCCTCCGGATCGAGCGGAAGATCTTCGATGCCCTCGAGATTCCGTACCGCGTGATCGACATCGCGAGCGCGGACCTCGGCGCCCCCGCCTACCGCAAGTTCGACCTGGAGGCGTGGATGCCCGGTCGTGGCGAGAGCGGCGAATACGGCGAGATCACCTCGACCTCCAATTGCACCGACTTCCAGAGCCGCCGCCTCAAGATCCGCTTCAAGCGCTCCGGCGAGAAGAAGAAGAACGAGCTGGTTCACACGCTGAACGGCACGGCGATCTCGAACGCCCGCGCGATCGTCGCGCTGCTCGAGAACCACCAGCAGGCCGACGGCACGATCACGATCCCCGAAGCCCTCGTTCCCTACGTCGGCACGGACCGGATCGGCCCGCGTTAGGCCGCGCGCGTTGGCCGCCGAAAACGAATCCCCGTCCGCAGGAGCCGTCCAGAGCGTCGTCCTCGGCACCGCCGGCCACATCGATCACGGAAAGACCGCCCTCGTCCGCACGCTGACCGGCCGCGACCTCGACCGGCTGCCGGAAGAGAAGGCGCGCGGGATCACGATCGAGCTCGGCTTCGCGCCCCTGGCCCTCGCCGACGACCTGAAGGTCGCGATCGTCGACGTGCCCGGACACGAAAAGTTCGTACGCACGATGGTCGCGGGGGCCTCGGGCCTCGACCTCGTGATGCTGGTGGTCGCCGCCGACGAAGGCGTCATGCCACAGACCCGGGAGCACCTGGCCATCTGCGAGCTGCTCGGCATCGACCGCGGCTTCGTCGTCCTCACGAAGAAGGATCTGGTCGACGAAGAGATGCTCGAGCTCGCCTACGAGGACGTACGCGAAGCCCTCCTCGAGGGCCCCCTGGCGGACGCGCCCATCCTGGCCGCCAGCGCGGAGACCGGCGAAGGGATCGACGAAGTCCGCGCGACCCTCGAGCGCCTGATCCGCGAGACCCCCGACCGGAGCGACGACGATCGGCCGTCGCGTCTCTTCATCGACCGCACCTTCACCAAGCACGGCTTCGGCGCCGTCGTGACGGGCACCTGGTCCGGTCGCCCCCGGCGCGTCGGAGACACGATCGCCCTCGAGCCCGGCGAGCGGAAGGCCAAGATCCGCGGCCTCGAACGCCACGGGGACGGCGTCGACGCGACCGAGTCCGGCGCGCGCATCGCCGTCAACCTGCAAGGCGTGTCCACGGAGGAGATCGACCGGGGCGACCTGATCACCGAGCCCGGCGCCGTCGCAGCGACGACGACCTTCGACGCGAGGCTCCGTTGGATGGCCAGCAAGGCCAGCCTCGAAGACGCCGCCTCGGTCGAGCTCCTCACGGGAACCGCCGAGCGCCGTGCCCGGGTCGCGCTCGTCGGCTCCGCGCCGATCGCGCCGGGCGAACGCGGCTTCTGCCGGGTGCACGTCGACGGCGACGGCCTCCCTCTTCTCCCCGGCGATCGATTCGTGCTGCGCGGCTTCTCCCGGGACGCCGGCGTCGGCTCCACGCTCGGCGGAGGAATCGTCCTCGACGTCGCCCCGCCCCACCGTCGACGTCGCGACCCCGCGCTCGAGGCCGAGCTCGAACGCCTCGACGCGGGCGAGCTCGACGCGGGCCTCGCCGTTCGGATCGAACGCGCCGGCCTCGAAGGCTTGCGCGAGTCCCGCCTCGCGCTCGAGACCGGCGAGCGCGAAGCCGCGCTCGGCCCGGTCCTCGAAGGGCTCGCTGCCGACGGCACGATCGTCCGACTCGAAGGCGGACTCTGCCTCGGGCGTGCCGCCGCCGACCGGTTGATGGAGACCCTGAACGAAGCACTCGAGGCGTTCCACGCCCGCGACCCGCTCCAGCCCGGCATGCCCCGCGCCGCCCTGATCGGCGCGCTGCCCGAGAACGTCCCCACGGAATCCGGCGCCGCCCTGCTCGCCCGCCTCGCCGAGCGCGGCGACGTCGAGATCCGCAGCGACGTCGTGACCCGGACCGGATTCGAGTCGACCCTCGACGCGGATCAGGAAGCGCTCGCCGAGAAGCTCCGGCTTCGCTTCGCCGAGGCGGGCCTCGAACCGCCGGCCATGCGAACCGTCGCCGAAGAGAGCGGAGAGGACGAGCGGTCGCTGCGCGCCGTCGCCCACTTCCTCGAACGCGAAGGCGCCCTCGTCGCGGCGCCGGACGATCTCTTCTTCGACCGAGCGAGCGTCGTCCGCCTGATCGAAGACGTCGTCGCCCACTTCGCTTCGAGCGACGAGCTCGATACGCAGACGCTCAAGGCGATGATCGGCGCGAGTCGTCGGACGGCGATGCCGCTGATGGCGCTCCTCGACGAGCTCCAGATCACCCGCCGCGACGGCAGCCTCCGCCGACTGATCGGCTCGGATCCGAAGTGGTGACGAAACCGGAGATCGGCTGACGCCCATCTGATGGGATGCGCGTACACGATCCGGCGAATGCCGACGATCGCGCGAATCGGTCCATACCGATTCTTCTTCTTCAGCAACGAGGGGCGTGAACCGCCGCACGTTCACGTCGAGCGAGACGCCGCAACGGCCAAATTCTGGCTCGATCCCGTGGTGCTATCTTCGGCGGACGGAATGAGCAGTCGTGATCTCCGCCGTCTGCATTCGATCGTGGCGGAGCGACACGAGGAGTTCAGGAGCGCCTGGGATGAGTTCTTCCGCGCCTGAAAAGACGCCGCGCGCGACCTCCGTCGAGATCTCCGGCGACGAGCTGATCGTCACGCTTCGGGACGGGCGACGGATCGCCAGCCCGCTTGCGTGGTATCCGCGCCTCCAGGAAGCAACGCCCGAGGCGCGCGGGAACTGGACGCTCCTCGGCGACGGAGTCGGGATCCACTGGCCCGAGATCGACGAAGACCTCAGCATCGAGGGCCTGCTCGAAGGGCGGCCCGCGATCGGACTCGCACGCGAGGCGCGCTAGCTCGCGGCCGCCGACCAACGTCCGTGCGCTACGCCAGCGTCTCGTTGATCGCCCCGAGCACCCGGCCCGGCGCGCTCCGCAGCATGTAGTCGTCGGTCTGGTCGATCCAGGCGACCTTTCCGTCCGCGTCGACCAGGAAGGTCGTCGGGATCGGCAGACCCCCGAGGCCGCGCGGGCTCACGTTGAGCGGATTGCGCAGATTCAGCTGATCCGTCACGGAGAGGTCCGGGTCCGACAGGAGCGTGCCCTTCATGTGGTGCTTGGGCCGACCCTCGCGGAGCTGCTCCGGCGTGTCGGTGCAGATCGCCACGAGCGCGATCTCCTTCTCGTCCAGCATCGGCCGGAGCTCTTCCCATCGCCGCAACTCGGCGACACAGTAGGGTCACCAGTGGCCGCGAAAGAACTTGAGCAGGTAGGGCTTGCCCGTCAGGCTCGCGAGGTCGAAGTCGTTCCCGTTCTCGTCGGGCGCCACGAAGGGGATCATCGGATCACCGACGGCGACCGCCGGCCGATTCGGCTGCTGCTTGCTCTGGAGCCGGAGCGCCGGAAAGACGAAACCCACGAACGCGGCCGGCACGCCGAACAGGACGTTGAAGAATCCGCCCTGTCCGATCGCGACGAGACCGAGCGCGCCGGCGGAGAGGAACGCGGCGAACCAGCCTCGCCGGTCGCGGGGGATCGCGACGCGGCCGATCAGCTGGAACCAGTTGTAGAAGGTCGCCGCGACGACGATCAGTGCGAGCAGTCCGAGCATGGGGTTGCTCCTTCCGGGTCGGAAAAGCCCGGGCGGGCCGCCGACCGTCCCCCGAAGCGTACCGCAACGCGGCGAAGTCGCGGAAGCCGCGCGCTAGAGCCGCAGGGTCGCGACCGCCCGGTCGATCCAGATCGCGAGCTGGCCCGCCATGTTCGTCTCGCCGAGGATCGGACTCACCCCCAGCCAGATCGTGATCGCGCCGCAGACGAGCAGGACGAGCTGCTCGTTCGACAGAGCGCGGCTTCCCGTCTCGTTCCCGTCCGCGTTCCGCATCATCGCGAGCAGCGGACGACCGACGGCGGAGAGCGCGAGGACCGTCGCGGCGAGGCCCACGACCATGGCCCAGCGATGACCGCCGTGCTCGAGACCCTGAAGGATCCGGAATCGCGCGACGAAGCCGAGGGTCCCGGGAACGCCGCCGAGCGACAACAGAAACGTGCCGAGCAGGGCCGCACGAAGCGGGCTCGTCTGCATCATGCCGGCGAGGTCGCCGATGTGTTCGCAGGCGCGTTCGTGATGGCTGAGCGAGCTGAGCGTCGCCATCACGCCGGTGATCGCCGCGCCCGACGCGATCAGCCCCCAGAGCAGCGCCTGCGCGCCGTCGCCCTGCGCCTCGACGAGGGCGAGCGTCAAGAACCCGACCTGTCCGACGGCGATCCAGCCGACCAGGCGGCGAAGCCCGACCTGCACGAGCGCCATCGCGTGTCCCCAGACGAGAGCGAGCCCGCCGAGACCCGTGAGCAGCGTCGGCAGTCGTGTCCCGAACGAGTCCGGCTCGGCGAGCAGCGCGCCGGGCGCCGCGTGGAGCACGCGCAGCAGGACGAGGAAGATCGTCGCCTGCGCGACCGTCGCGACGTGGGTCGTCACGAAGCTCGGTGCGCCTTCGTGAACGTCCGGCGACCAGGGGTGGAAGGGCGCGATCGCGGCCCGGGCGACGAGCCCGAGGACGACCAGCGAGAGCCCGACGTCGAAGGCGAAGCCGTGCTCGACGCCGGCGCCCGAAAGGCCCGCGAGATCGAGTCGGCCGGTCGCGCCGAAGACGAAAGCGAGACCGTGGGCGAAGACCAGGCTCGCGAAGACGTGAGCGAAGAAGGCCTTGAGACTCGACTCGCTCGAAGAAAGACGCCGCGAGTCGATCGCCACCAACGCGATCATCGGTAGCCAGGCGAGCTCGATCGCCACGAGGAGCACCACCAGGTGGTCCGTCACGACCGCGGCCATCGCGCCCGCCCAGGAAAAGAGCAGCAACGCGATCGGCTCCGCGGGGCGACTGCGCGCCATGCCGAAATGGGTGAGCGAGAGCGCGAGGACGAGGGCGCCGGAAACCACGATGAAGCCGATCCCGAAGAGGCCGAACCCGTCGATGTCGAGGACTCCGCCGACCGGCTCGCGGCTGCCCCAGGCGAGGGTGAAGGCGACGCCCATCAGACTCACGACCGCGACGGCGCCGAGACGGATGCCGGCCAGGGCGGTCTGGCGATGACCGCTCCGGTCGCCGCGACCGAGAAGATCGAGGGCGAGGATCGCGAGGGCGCCGAGCGCCGGCATGAGCACCGGATTCAACAGGCTCATCGCAGCGGCTCCCCGGAACCGCCGCGTTCGAAGAACACGCGGCCGACACGCACGAAGGTTTCGCCTTCGGACGGCAACGCATCCTCGGGCCCCTCCGCATCGGGAGCCACCGAGCGCCGGTCCATCTGATAGAGCAGCTCGAGCACGGCCGGCTCGACGCGCCGAAGGACCGGATTCGGATGGATGCCGATCGCGACGATCGGAATCGTGAGCGCGAGCAGGATCGCCCGCTCGACCCGGTCGAGATCGATCAGGCCACGATTCGCGGGCTCGTCGACGGGACCGAGGAAGAGTCGCCGCTGGACCCAGAGCAGGTACGACGCCGCGACGACCATGGCGATCAACGCGAAGACCGACAGGGTCCGCCGGGTCTCGAGGCTGCCGAGCAGAACGAAGAGATCGCCCACGAAGCCGCCCAGCAGCGGCAACCCCATGAGCGACAGGACCATCACGCCGAAGAAGAACGCACAGACCGGCATCGGCTTCGCGAGGCCACCGAAGGCGCCCACCTCGGTCGTGCCCCGTCGCACGGCGAGGAAGCCGATCAGGACGAAGAGCCCGGCGGTCGCGAGCCCGTGGGTCAGCAGCTGGATGACCGCGCCGGTCAGCCCCTGCACGTTGAGCGTCGACATCCCGAAGAGCGCGAAGCCCGCGTACCCGACGGAGGCGTACGCGACGAGTCGCTTCAGCTCCTTCTGCACGAGGGCGAGGAGCGAGGCGTAGGCCAGGGCGACGATCCCGAGCAGGGAGAGCGCCGGGCCGCTCGCGTGCGCCGCGTCCGGGAAGAGCGGCAGCGCGAAGCGGAGCCAGCCGATCGCCGCGGTCTGGACGAAGCCCGTCGCGATCAGGACCGAAAGCCCCGTCGGCGCCGCCGCATGGGCGGCCGGCAGCCAGAAGTGGAGCGGCGCGATCGGGAGTCGCGTCGCGAGCGAGAAGGAGAATGCGAGGAAGAGCAGCCACTGCTCGTCGACCTCGAGCCGGACGTCGAGCAGCGAACGCACCATCCCTTCGCCCCCGTCCCGCGGCAGGAGATCCAGACTCGCCACGCCGAACTGAGAAAGGGTCGCCTCGTGCAGGACGAAGGCGACGAAGAGGAGACCCGCGAGTCCGATCGCTTCGGTCGTCCAGAGCCGCGACGCAGCGCGGGCGCGACCGAGGCCGCCCCAGCGTCCCATCCAGAGCATGAGCGGAACGAGCCCGGCGGCCCAGAAGCCGATGAAGATGAGCAGGTTGGAGGAAGCGATCGCCCCGAGGAGCGCGCTCTCGAGGGAGAGGATCACGAAGACCCAGGACGGTTCGGCATCCCGCACGGATTCGCGGGACGCGATCAGCGCGAGCGGGGAGACCGCCGCCGTCGAGAGGAGGAAGCAGAGACTGATTCCGTCGATCGCGAACGCGACGTTGGCGCCCAGGGAAGGGACCCAGGGCACGGCCTCGAGTCCCTGCAGTCCGAGGGTCTCCGGGTCGAAGCCGATCGCGGCCCAGAGCGTCGCCGCGAAGGTCGCGAGGGTGGCGACGAGCGCGGTGCCCAGCCAGACCCGGGAGGGCAGCTCCCCGAGGCCGACCGCGCCGAGCGTCCAAGCGAGGCCGCCGAGCACGAAGGCTACGGTCACGGGCAGCGCCACGACGATCGCGAGCAGATGATCGGCCGCGAAGAGGACCAGCGTATTCAGCATCTCGACCCGCCTCTCATACGACCATCCAGGTCACGACGACGACCACCGTCAGCAGGCCGAGCAGGATGTAGCTCTGCATCCGGCCGTTCTGGATCCGCCGGAGCACGCCCCAGACCGCTCCGCGGAGAACGCCCGAGCCACCGGATACGACCAGGCGATCGATCAGCTGGTTCTCGATCCCCCGCGCCAGGGCGAGCTCGGAGAGTCGCCGGACCGGCCGGACGAGCAGGACCTGATAGGCGCGCTCGAAGAAGAACATCTCGCGCATCCAGAGCGCCGCGATCCCCATCGCCCGGTGCTTCGATTCGCCGCGGTAGCCGCGCCGCGCATAGCGGGCGGTTGCGATCGCGGCCCCGAGCACGACGACCAGTGCGACGAGCGCCGCCAGCCAACCGCGCTCGCTGCCGATCAGCTCGGGATCGGGCGCCCCCGGAACCACGCGCGTCAGGAAGTAGCCGACGGTGTCCATCTGCTCGATCGGCACCGGCATGAACTGCTGCCAGAACTGTGCCGGGCTGAGGAAGCCGCCGCTGAAGGCGAGGACGGCGAGAATGGTCAGGCTGTTCTGCTGCCAGCCGGTGGGATCCTTGAGGGGCGACTCGACGAGGCCGCCGGGTCGGACGTTGCCCCAGAAGACCAGGAAGAACGCGCGCCCCATCGCGAAGGCGAGGACGCCCACGCTCGCAACGACGACCGCGAGGAGCAGGTCGCTCTCCGGGCGCGCCGAGATCCAGAGGAAGGCGACGAGCTCCTCGATCGGAAAGAAGCTCGCGAACGGGATGGCGCCGACCAGGCCGAGGCTCGCGATCAGGAAGAGCCAGTGCGTACCGGGCATGCGACGGCCGAGCCCGCCCATGCGCCGCAGATCCGTCTCGCCCTGCTGCGCCTCGATCACGACGCCGGCCACGAGCAGCAGCAACGCCTTCGACACCGAGTGGGTGAGCATCAGGAATGCCGCCGTCGAGTACGCCCCGATCCCGACCCCCAGGACCGCGAGCCCGAGGACCGCCGACGTGGTGAACGCGATCAGCCGCGGCAGGTGGAGCTGGTTCGCCGCGGCGAGACTCGCGAGGAGCGCCGTCGCGGCGCCCGCGAGGATCAGACTGCGGAGCGCCCCAGGCGCACTCTCCAACAAGAACGCGAAGCGCAGCAGGACGTAGACCCCCGCGACGACCGTCGTCACCGATTGCAGGAGCGCCTGCGCCGACGCCGGCCCCTTCGTCGATTGCGGGAGCCAGAAGTGGAGCGGCAGCTGCGCGCACTTGGTCAGCGCCGCCAGCACGAGACCGAAGCCCACGATCTCGAGCAGGAGCGGCGCCTGCGCCAGGCCGTAGGAGAGCCAGAGCACCCCCTGCCCTTCGAGCAGTCGGAACGCGGCCTCGATGCCGCGGAAGGTGAGCGCCGGCGCCCCGGCGCGGGAGAGCCCGTCGAAGAGCAGGAGCATCGCCGCCAGGAGTCCCAGGTCGCCGACCCGACCGATCACGAAGGTCGTCGCCCCGGCACGCGAGGCCTCACGATCCTCGAAGTCGAACGCGGCGAAGAGCTGCGAAGCGATCCCGACGCCGGCCCACCCGAGGAAGAAGAGCAGGAGGTTGTCCGCCAGGACCAGGACCAGGGTGGAGCCCACGAGCAGGTCGAGCATCGCGAAGGTGCGATGGGCCGCTTCGCGATTCCTCTTCCCGCTCGCGAACCCGCCGATCGCGTGCACGTACACCACGAGGGCGGTCCCGGTCACCACCAGGCAGAAGACCGCCGAGAGCGGATCGAGCTGGAACGCGAGCTCGGCGCTGAAGCTTCGCGGGCCGACACCGCCTCCGATCCAGGGGCCGACGCTGTCGAGCAGTCGCTCCGCCGCGCCCACGCCGACGAGATCGTAGAGGCCGATCATCGAGAAGCTGAGCGCGACCACGACCGCCGAGATCGAGACGCCGAAGACGAGCCGATCCGAGATCCGCGCCCGGACGAGGCCGATCAGGACGCCATGGACGAACGCCGCGACGAGGGGAAGCAGCGCGATCCAGCGGATCATCGATCCGCCGAAGAGCGCCCCGGTCGTCGTCAGGTCGTCCATCCGCCTAACCCTCGAGCAGCCCGGCGTCCTGCACGTCGAGCGTGCCGCGACGCACGACCCGAGCGACGACGATCGCGAGACCGAGGGCGACCTGGAGCAGGCCGACGAGCGCCAGGGCGACGAGCAGGACCGCGCCCTCCCCGGGGCTCGCCTCCGTCGACCGCGCCGAGAGCCAGCCCACGCCGACCACGACGACCGAGAGCCAACCGAAGAGCACGCCGACCAGCATGCCGATCAGGCTGCGTCGCCAGAGCAGCCCGAGCATCGCGACCCAGAAGAGTGCGAGACCGCCCATCACGAGCGCGAACGCCCCGTCGATCACGACGAACGTCCTCCGGCCGAATCGTGCGGGATCGCCACGACTAGCGGTTCCTCCCTTCGCCGCGCAGCAGCATGAGCGAGGCGAGAAGCGTCGCCGCCAACAGCAGCCCGACGAGCGAAACGCCTTCCTGGAGCGAACCGAAGAACCGGTCGCCGACGATGCTCTCCTCCGTGGGAAGACCGACCGAGACGAGACGCGAAGCCGCAGCGCCGTCGCCGGCCTGCGCGAGGACGAGACCGAGAACGACGATCCCACCGGCGAGGACCCCGAATGCGAGGCCGCGGGCCAGGGCGGTCAGGCCGTCGGTCGGCGGGAGATGATCGCGATCGACGTCGACGAGCATCCATCCGAAGAGCTGCACGACGGCGAGCGCGAGGGCCGCCCCCGCGAGCGCGAACCAGGCGGGGTAGCCGCCGCCGGCCTGCACGAGCGCGAGGCCGAGGGCCGAGAGGGACGCGCCGGCGGCGAAGACCGAACGCGTGAGATTGCGGCCGAGGACGACGGACGCGAAGGCCGAAAGACAGGCGAGCACGAGTGCCACGACGAGGACCGACATCAGCCACCGACTCCCGGGAGGCTCTCGAGCCAGAGCGCGATCGCCGCCACCAGCAGCAGGTTGGCCCACGCGACCGGAAGCAGCCGTCGTGTGGTGAGTCGCAGCGACCGGTCGTCGCGGCTGCTCGCCGACATGCGCGCGACCCGCGATGCGACGAAGATCACCCCGACGAGCTTTCCCGCGAACACGCCGACGTGGAGCAACGTCACGAGCGCTTCCGGCAAGCCGCGCCCCACGAAGGGCGCCGCACGATCGACCAGACCGGCCGGATCGAGCAGGGGCAGCCCGCCCGCGCCGAGGAAGAGCGTCACGAAGAGCCCGGCGGCGAAGACCTCTGCGAGCCGCGCTTCGACACGGATCCAGTAGAGCTCGGTGGCGTCGCCGTCGAGACCGAGCCCGGCGATGCCGACGCCGCCGCTGCCGGGAAGATCCGCTCGCGGCGAGCTGACCCAGAGCGAGATCGCAGCCGCGAAGAGGATCGCGGTGAGTGGCTGCGTGAAGACGTTCCAGGCCGGAATCGGCCAGGCCTCGAGGCCCGCGACGACTTCGGGTCCGAAGAGCCGCGCGAGACCGGCGACGGGCCAGAGCATGCGCTGCTGGTCGAGGACGAGATCGTGGAGTCGAAGGGAGGCCGCATCGATCGCGAGCGGCGTCGTCGCGAGCACCAGGAGCGCCGTCCCCGCGATGGCCCGACTCGTCTGTCGCGCGGCCCCGATCCGCGACCAGGCGCTCCGCTCCGAGAGGCCGGTCGCGCTTCGCGCGAACGCCAGGGCGAGCAACACGAGCACGATCGCGACGAGACCGCCCTCGAGATCGAGGAGCAGGAGCGGCGGCCCGGCGGTCCCGCCCCAGGTCCCCACGATCGGCAGCATCGCGAGCCCGAGCACGAGCGCGCCGCATCCGAGCGCGCGCGAGAGTCGCCGCAGGCCGCCCCGATGATCGACGACCCGCGTACGGCGACGCACGAGCCGGGCGAACCCGGCCAGCGCCCGCGCCGTGACGGAGCGCGAGGGCGGATGGAGCGGACCTCCGCCCCAGACCGCGCGCGGCGGAGCGAGCTCCGGCCGATCCGGACGGGGGCGGCTGCGACTGCTGCGCTCGAAGACCGCGACGCTCCCGAGCCCGACCATCGCGACCCCGAGCCAGACCATGACCAGCAGGATCGTCGTCATTCGACGCGCCCTCCCCGACCGGCGTGAACGACCACGAGCAGGGTCGGCAGCACGAGCCAGAGCCCCGTCTGCACGCCGCCGACGCCGAGTCCGCGCAGCGAGACCGCTGCCGGCACGAGGACCAACGCGACGAGCGCAATGAAGAACGCGCCTAACAAGCCGCGGTGGAGGAGCACGGCGTGGCGCGGAGAACGACGCGCCTTCTGCGACACCCCGAACTCGATCGCCTCGACCGGAGCGGTCGCGGCCCGACGGGCGGGCAGCGCGCGACGCAGCCCGGCGGCGGCGAGGGGCACGGCCGCGAGCATCGCGAGCGCGATCAGCAGGAACAGCGACGCGGGCATGCGCCCCCGGCGGCCCGATCCTCCTTCGCAGCGCGACCCGGGCGGACACGGGGCCGACGACTCGTGTCGGACCCGCTTCGGGGCGGCCACGTCGGACGCGATCGGACGGGCAATGGGGGGCGACCCACGGGCGGCGGGAACCGCGCCGTCAGGAGTCGCAAAAGTAGCCGTAGACCCCCGAAAGGTCAACGAAAATGCGGGGATCCGACCCCTCTCGAGCGCGCGCCGACGGCGGGCGCGACGGGCCGTGACATGCAGGGCTCGGTGGTTGGTAAGGTTCCCCCCGTGAGTACTCCGACCGCCGTGCTCGGTGCGGGCAGCTTCGGCACTTGCCTGGCGAGCCTGGGCGCCCGCGAACACGATGTGAAGATCTGGGCCCGCCGCGAGGAAGTGGTGGAGTCGATCAATCGTGACCACCGCAACCCACAGCACCTGACCGAGTTCGACCTGCCCGAGAGCCTCGAGGCGACGACGGACCTGCGCGACGCCCTCTCCGGCCGCGAGCTCGTGATCGTGGCCGTCCCGAGCACGGCCCTCCGCGAGGTGATGGAGACCGCCGCGCCCTGGATCGAGCCCGGCGCGATCGTCGTCTCCGCGGTCAAGGGGATCGAGTTCGAGACCGGGCTCACGATGCACGGCATCCTCGAGGACGTCCTGCCCGAGGAGCATCATCCTCGGCTCGTCGCCCTGTCCGGGCCGTCCTTTGCGGCCGAGATCGCTCAGCAGCGACCGACCGTCGTGACCCTCGCCTGCCGCGAGGAGGCCTACGCGATCTCGGTCCAGGCCACCCTCTCGAGCCCCTGGTTCCGCTGCTACACGAACACCGACGTGATCGGCGTCGAGATCGCCGGCGCCCTCAAGAACGTGATCGCGATCGCGATCGGCATGTGCGACGCCCAGGAGGGCGGCCACAACGCCCGCGCCGCCCTGATGACCCGCGGACTCGCCGAGATCACCCGGATCGGCGTGGCGATGGGAGCGACCCCCGAGACCTTCCTCGGCCTGTCCGGGATGGGCGACCTCCTGCTGACCTGTACGGGCGACCTCTCCCGCAACCGGCGGGTGGGGCTCGGGCTCGGCGCTGGACGGGGGCTGGAAGAGATCGTCGAGGAGCTCGGTGAGGTCGCAGAGGGCGTCCACACGACCCGGGCGGCGGTCCGGCTGGCCGCGCGGCTCGGCGTCGACGCCCCGATCGCGAATCAGGTCCGCGCCGTGCTCGACGGCGAGAAGACGCCGCAGGAGGCAGGGCTCGCGCTCATGACCCGCCAGCTGAAGAGCGAGCGCGACGCGACCTTCGCGCGCCGCGGAGGAACGGGATTCCGGGTAGGCGAACGCGATCGCAAATGAAATCCGTCCCTCAGGCTGCTCGAGGACGAGCGAAACCCCCCGAAATCGCTAGCGTTCGCGATTCTGAAAACGGTTTTCGATTCGCCGTCTCCGCGCGCCCGTCTCGTCCCTGATCCCCACGCCATGCCCCCTACCACCACGCTCGACCGCGTCCCGCGCGGAGCCTCGGTCCGCGTCGTCACCGTCGATGGCGGCGATGCGATCGCGCGCCGACTCGACGATCTCGGGCTGCGCGAAGGGGTCGCCGTCGAGGTCCTGCGCCGTGCGCCGCTCGGCGACCCGACCGTCTTCGAGCTCCACGGCTATCAGCTCTGCCTGCGCAAGAGCGAGTCCGGGCGGGTTCGGGTCGAACCGGTCGACGGAGCCCCCGCGTGAGCGCGACCGCACTCGATCCCGTCGGCCCCGTCTTCGGCCTGGTCGGCAGCCCGAACGCCGGGAAGACGACGCTCTTCAACGCGCTGACCGGCCTGCGCGCGCGGGTCGGCAACTACCCGGGCGTGACCGTCGAGCGGCGCGAGGCCCGCCTCGAGCTCGGGGGCCACGACGCGACCCTGATCGACCTCCCCGGGACCTACGGCCTCGAGCCGATCAGCGCGGACGAAGCCGTCGTCGGCGACGTGCTCGAGGGTCGGATCGAGGGCGCGCCGCAACCGCAGGCGCTGATCGTGGTGGCGGATGCCTGCTCGCTCGCGCGCACGCTGCCCTTCATCGGCGAGTCGATCCTGCTCGGTCGACCGGTCTGCGTCGTGCTCACGATGCTCGACGAGCTGGCGGCACGCGGCGGCTCGGTCGACCTGGAGCGACTCGGGGACGCGCTCGGCGTGCCGGTCGTCGGGGTCGTGGGCCACCGCGGCCGCGGCCTCGGCGCGCTGCGCGCGCTGCTCGAGGCCCCCTCGGCCTGGAGCGCCCCGGCCGTCCCGCCGCCGGGGGATCGCCGGGAACGCACGGGCTGGGCCGACTCGATCGCCGAGACCGTGATCGTGCAGGCCCCCACCCGCCACGCGCTCACCGAACGGATCGACCGACTCGTGCTCCATCCGCTCTGGGGCTCGCTGCTCTTCGCGATCGTCATGATCACGTTCTTCCAGCTGATCTTCAGCGCCGCCGGGCCCGCGATGGACTGGATCGACGGGGCGATCGTGAGCCTCGGCGAGATCGCACGCGCCTCGCTGCCGGCGGGCTGGCTGGCCGACCTCGTCGCCGACGGCCTGATCGCCGGCGTCGGCTCGGTGGTGATCTTCCTGCCGCAGATCGTGATCCTCTTCTCGCTCCTCTATCTGCTCGAAGACGTCGGCTACATGGCCCGGGCCGCCTTCGTGATCGACCGTGTGATGGGCCGGATCGGCCTCGAAGGGCGCTCCTTCGTCGCCCTCCTCTCCTCGTACGCCTGCGCCGTTCCCGGGATCATGGCGACGCGCACGATCCCCTCGCCCCGCGACCGCCTCGTCACGATCCTGGTCGCGCCGCTCATGACCTGCTCCGCGCGGCTCCCGGTCTACGCCCTCCTGATCAGCGCCTTCGTGCCCCGACGCGAGGTCTTCGGCCCGATCGGCCTGCAGGGCCTCGTCCTCCTCGGGCTCTACGTGGGTGGCGCCGCCGCTGCCCTGATCATGGCGGCGTTCCTCAAGCGGACGCTCGTCCCGGGCGACGGGCTCCCCTTCGCCATGGAGCTCCCGACCTATCGCTGGCCGACCCTGCGCGTCTGGGGCACGCAGGTCTACGAGAGCGCCTGGGCGTTCCTGCGCCGCGCGGGCACCATCATCCTGATCGCCTCGCTCGTGCTCTGGGTCCTGCTCACCTTCCCCCGCGTCGAAGCGCCCGCCGGCATGGACGAGCAGGCGGCCGCTTCCTACGCCCTCGAACAGAGCGTCGCCGGACGCCTCGGCCACGCGATCGAGCCCGCCATCGCCCCCCTCGGCTTCGACTGGAAGATCGGCGTCGGTCTCGTCGCGAGTCTCGCCGCGCGAGAGATCCTCGTCGCGACCCTCGCCCAGATCTACGCCGCCGAGCAGACCGACGAGGACGACGGCGGCTCCTCGCTTCGAGAAGCGCTCCGCTCCGATCGCCGACCGGATGGGCGCCTGGTCTTCGACCCACCGACCGTCGGCGCACTGCTCGTCTTCTTCGTCTTCGCGCTCCAGTGCACGTCGACGATCGCGATCATCAAGCGAGAGACGAATTCCTGGCGCTGGCCCGCGTTCGCGTTCACGTATCTGTTCGTGCTGGCGTACGTTGCGAGCTTCGCGACCCACCGGCTCGTCGGCGCCCTCGTCTGACGCGACGCCCCGATCCTTCGCGATCGCCGAATCGGCTATCCTCGCGCCATGGCCACCCAGCCCCTCCTTCGCCGGTTCCGCACCGTCTCGGCCGTCGCTCTCGCCGTCGCTCTCTGTGGGGTCGCGACCGGCTGCGCGACGCGCAACGTCCGCCACAACGTCCAGGACGACTACCTGACGATCGTCGACCTCGTGCGCGAAGTGCGCGGGTTCACGACCCAGGAGCAGGGCTTCGAGCACCCGGCCATCATCTCGCCGACCCGCCTCTCGAACATCCTGCGCGCCCTCGAGGTCGAGATGCAGACCGACGAGGGCACGATCCGCCAGCCGGCGATCCACCCGGCGATCGTGAATCGCGTCTCCGAGTCGCTCTCCGCCGCCCTCGAGAAGGCGTCGCCGGACGAAGAGGTCGCGGTCCGGGCGATCCGCAAGCAGCGCCGACTCGGCGTGCTCGACACCAAGTACCTGACGAGCTTCCTCGCGCACGTGAAGGACGAGCAGCTCTATCTGGCGATCCGCCGAGTCGACTGGCCGCTTCCTCCCGGCGCCGAGACGACGAAGACCAAGAACGTGCTCCCGGATCCGATCCGGGAGCGGCGATCGATGAACTTCCGGGTCGTGACCGGCGAGCCGATCTACTTCGCCGGCCCGCAGGATCTCGAAATCGACTGGCGCAACGAGGCCTTCGAGACCGCTTTCCACCTCCCCGGAACGACCAAGGGCCGCAAGCGCAAGCGCGAGGTCCTCGAGAGCTCCCGCATTCCGAGACAGGAGTTCGCGCCGCCGGCCGGACAGGCCGTCGGGCTGGAGGAGCTGACGCCGGAACAGCTCCGCGCGCTCGCCGATCTCGAAGAGGATCGTCGGGAGGGTCGGATCACGGAGACCGCGTACCAGCGGGAGCGCCGCCAGCTGCTTCGCAAGCGCTAGCGCGTCCTTTTCCTGGGCGCGCGCGGGGCGCGCTGTCAGCGAGCGGAGCTCGCTGACCGCTGAGGGCTCCTTCTCGGGGTGAACTCGGGCCCTCGCTCGACCGATACGACTTCGACCGTCCGGGTCCCGGCTCGGGATGCGGCAGGTCGGGTGCGGGTGGGGCGCAGCGTGGCGGTTTGGGAGCGGTCCCCGCGTGGATTTTGACCGCTACCTTCGGCCGCTTTCGTAGCACTCACCCCTGATCGTGGGGTCTCTCTCGAGGGGACCTGACCGACACAGGAGTTCGCCTTCAGATGACCATCTTCCTCCAGATCCTGGGCATCGGCATCCTCGCCGTCATCGGCTTCCGGATGCCCAAGGGCAGCACCGCGCGCACGCGGATCTTCACTGCCCTCAAGGCGTGGATCACGGTCTTCGCGTTCTGGATGCTCTTCAGCCACGAGATCGACGGCAAGAGCGTGCTCGAGCTGATCATCGAGAAGGTCGAGCAGATCGACCCGGTCACCTTCTGGACCTTCACGCTGATCGCGACGGGCATCAAGGTGATCGGCATGCTGTCGTCGATGTTCCGCTGGATCCTGATGCTGCGCGGTCAGGGGATCGAGCTGCCCTTCCGACACATCTTCGGCTCCTTCCTGATCGGCCGCTTCATCGGCACCTTCCTCCCCTCCACCGCCGGCCTCGACGGCTACACCCTCTTCGATGCCGCGCGCTTCTCGGGCAAGACCGTCGAGGTCACCGCCGCGAAATTCGTGGAGAAGGTCTGCGGCTTCTCCGGCGTCTTCCTCACCTTCCTGGTCACGCTCCCCTTCGGCATCGCCATCTTCGGCGACAACGCCACGCTCTTCGCGTCGATCTCGATTCCGATCGCGGCCGGTGTGATCTCCGCCCTGATCGTCGTCCTCCTCTTTCCCGGCTTCGTGCAGTGGATCCTCGAGACCGTCCCGCTCCCCGCGAAGGCACGGATCGCCGGCCTCGTCAGCCGGATCTCGACGTCCGCCGCGGCCTATCGCGGTCGCCCGGGTCTCGTCTTCCAGATCCTCTTCTTCTCGTTCCTCGTCCACTTCACGACCGCCGCGATGTACTACTTCACGGCGCTGGCGATCAGTGCGGAAGGCGCCGAGTTCTGGACCGTGACCTTCGGCTCGTCGATCCAGATCTTCGCGACGGTGATCAGCCCCTTCACGATCGCCGGTGAGGGCATCCGTGAGGCGGCGCAGCTCGTCCTGCTCGGCGAGCAGATCGGCGAAGCCGAGGCCGTCGTCTCCGCCGCGCTCGGCTTCTGGGCGGCGGAAGCACCCACCCTCTTCGGCTTCTTCTTCTGGTGGGCCCGCGGCGACGACTACCGCCCGGCCTACGCCAAGGTCGACGGCGTCCAGGTCGACTACGAAGCGGCGGCGGCCGCCGCGGCGTCCCTCGAAGAGGACGTCGACGTGACGGCGGGTGAGGAAGCCGCGACGCCCCTCGGCGAGCGCCTGTGGCGCGCGCCGGCCGCCGGTGCCTTCGCGGGCATCCTCGCCGGGATCGTGCTCGGCCTCGGCGAGGCGATCACCATCTACCAGGGCGGCCTCGGAACCGAGAGCCAGGTCTTCTGGTTCGGCCCTTTCCTCTGGGCTTCGGTCCTCGGTGGACTCTCGATCCTGGGCGGCCTGTTCCTGGCGACCCTCCCGATGGACAAGAAGGAGCTCGGTCACTGGGTCTTCCGCCTGGGCTTCGGCGCCTGTCTGATCCCCTTCGGCCTCTTCGTCGTACTCTTCCGACTGCGCCGCGACGTCTACCTCGAGCAGATGCCCCCGATCGGGGTGATCGCCCTCGTCCTGATCGCCGCCACGCTCCTGCTGGCGTTGATCCTGGGTCCGATGCGTCGCGTGGTCGAGCCGATCGCCGAGCGGATCACGAGCCCGATCGCCCCGATCGCCCTCTTCCTGGTCGGCGTGTTCGGCCTCGGCGGAGCGCTCTCGCTGGCCTTCGCGCCGGCATCCACCGAGCGGGCCGAGAAGAACGGGATCACGGCGGGGCTCGAGTCGAGACCGAACGTGATCCTGGTGATGGTCGATACGCTTCGCGCGGATCATCTCTCCTGCTACGGGAGCGACGTGTCCACGCCGAACCTCTGTCGCCTCGCCGAGGACGGCACGATCTACCAGGGCTTCTCCCACGCCTCGTGGACGAAGCCCGCGACCGCGTCGCTCATCACGTCGACCCTTCCTTCGACGCACAACGCCATGTCCAAGCCGTCGTCGCTGTCCGGGGACCTCGTGCTGATCCCGGAGGCGCTCCAGGAAGCGGGGTACACGACCGGCGGAATCGTCTCGAACGTCAATCTGGCCGAGAGCTTCGGCTTCGCCCAGGGCTACGACGACTACTACTACCTGGGGCCCGACTATCTCTTCGGGGCCGAGGAGTCGAGCTCGAAGCTGATCTCCTACCAGCTCGGCCGACAGATCGCGCTCGGCGTGTTCGGCGGCGACGAGGTCTACTTCAACGACTTCTATCAGGACTCCGAGGTCGTGAACGGCGTCGCCGAAGGCTGGCTCGACGCGCACGCGGACGAGCGTTTCTTCCTCTTCGTCCACTACATGGATCCCCACGATCCCTACTTCGAGCACCCCTACAACGGCTACGGCGTGGCGCGCGTCTCGATGCCCGAGCCCGAGCCGGAGATGGCGGCGGAGCTGAAGGACCTCTATCGCGGCGAGATCGAGTACCTCGACGCGAACTTCGGAAAGCTCCTCGCGAAGCTCGAATCCGAAGGCGTCTACGACGACACGGTGATCGTGCTGACCGCCGACCACGGCGAGGAGTTCCACGAGCACGGCGGCTTCTGGCACGGCCTGACGCTCTACGACGAGCAGATCCACGTGCCGCTCGTGATCAAGTGGGCGAACGGCGTCGAAGGCCCCTCGAACGGCGCCGACTCGGGGATCGCGCGACTGATCGACGTCGGCCCGACGCTGCTCGGGACCGCGGGCGTCCCCGTTCCGGGCACGATGCAGGGCATCGACCTCCGGACCCCCTTCGCCTCGCGCCTCGAGAAGGACCAGCAGGTCTTCGCCGAAGAGGATCACGAGGGCAACGTCCTCTGGGCGCTGCGGACCGAGGACGAGAAGCTGATCGTCGCGAACGCGGGGAACCCGCGGAAGCTGCCGGAGCGGGCGTACTTCGACATCTCGAGCGATCCGCTCGAGCTGGATCCCTACGAAGATCCCGAGGCCGAGGCCCACCTCGAGGAGCTCGCCGAGTTCCAGCGCCAGGCCGCCCTCGGCCAGGCGGTCCAGGGCGAGGACGTCGAGATGGACCTCCAGACCTGCCAGCGCCTCAAGGCGATCGGCTACGTCGAAGACTGCTCGCACCTGCAGTAGGCGAGCGCGCCGGGACGCCTAGCGAAGCCCCAACCAGCCCGGAAGCGCCGCCATCGAGTCGAGCCGCGCGATCGCCCGTGAGAAGTCCGCACCCGCGGTCAGCTCGTTCGGGATCGCGATGCACGCCATGCCCGCGTCGGTCGCCGACACGAGCCCCCGCTCCGTATCCTCGATCACGAGACAGCGCGACGGCTCGACGCCAATCCGTTTCGCCGCCACGAGGTACGGGTCCGGATGCGGCTTGTGCCGCGCGTAGTCGCCATCCGCGAGCACGAACTCGAAGTTCGGCACGAGCCCCGTCTGCACGTGGATCTCGTCGAAGTGGTCCCGGCTCGAACTCGTGACGATCGCCTTGGGGCATACGCCCCGAAGCGCCTCCATCGTGTCGTGCACCCCGTCGAGGACACGCACGCCCTCACGGATCAATGCGTTGTAGCGCCCGCCCCGAACGCGTCGCATCTCGAGGATCTCCTCGTCGGAGATCCCCTTCTCGCTCACGAGCTCGAAGACCGTCCGCCCCTGGCGCATCGTCCAGTCGTGATAGAGCTCGACCTGGAGGTCGATCCCGACCGTGGCGAGGATCTCCTGCGTCGCCTGGAAGAAGAGCGGCTCCGTGTCGACGAGGATCCCGTCGTTGTCGAAGAAGATCGCCTCGTAGCGATCGAGCCTACTCGTCATCCTTCTTCAGGTTGAGCGACGCCGAGTTCATGCAGTACCGCAGACCGGTCGGCTGCGGGCCGTCCGGGAAGACGTGCCCGAGATGCGCGTCGCACTTCGCGCAGACCGATTCGGTGCGAACCATGCCGTGGGAGCTGTCGACGATCTCGCCGACGGCGTCCTCGGCGACGGGCTGGTAGAAGCTCGGCCAGCCGGTGCCCGAGTCGTATTTCGTCTCCGAGCGGAAGAGCGGCGCATCGCAGCAGATGCAGTGGTAGGTCCCACTCGCCTTCTCGTCCCAGTAGCGGCCGGTGAACGCGCGCTCGGTCGCCGAGCAGCGAGCGACCTGGAACTCCTCTTCGGAGAGCTGCTCGCGCCATTCCTCGTCGGTCCGCGTCACCTTGTCGTCGTTCGCCATCGTCGTTCTCCTCGATCCTTCGATCCCTTGATTCGTCCACGCGGACGATCCGGTTACACGGGACTCTATCCGCGCCTGGACGACGCGGGCCTACCCCTCGTCGAGCGAGACGCGGATCGCGCTGCCCGTCGCCTCGAGCCGGACCACGCGTGGATTCTCGCCCTCCTCACGGAAGCGCATCTTCACGATCATCAGCTTCCCGAGCCCGGAGGCGCCGACGCCTTCCTCCACGCCGCCCGGCCAGGCCGCCGTGATCGGCTGGCCCAGCAGGCGCCACCAGGGCTCCTCTTCGTCGAGGGACCCGAGTCCATCCGGGAGTCCCTCCCGATCCCCGATCCCGGCGATCTCGAGCCCATCGTCCGACGGCGCAACCACGACCCTTCCGACGTCGAAGGTCAGCGCGAGCACGCCCACCGACGAACCCGCCCGGTCGCCCTCGGCCCGGAGGATCTTGCCCCGCGCCTCGGCGACGCGCTCGAGGATCTGGAGTCCTTCCTGCATCGACATGCCGGGGAGTCTACACTGGCTCGCCCCGCCCGACCGGAGCCCCCTTGCCCCCCGACGCCGACCTCGCCCGCCGCGTCCGCCTCGATGGCCTCGCCGTTCGTCGCTACCGCCACGACCGCGGCTGGTCGCCACGCGACCTCGTCGTCGCGATCGAAGAGGCCTGCTTCACGTCGAGCGGCCTCCGCCGCACGCTCACCCCGAACCAGATCCAGGCGATCGAGGAGCGCGAAGAGCTCATCTCCTACGACGAGCTGCTGCTGCTCGCCGACGGACTCGCCTGTGACCCGAGCGACCTGATCGCCGAAGGCGAGCTCTCGAGCCGCCGTCGCGGCCGCCCGAACTGAACCTTTCCAACCAAGCCAGCCGAACCAGGGAATCGAGACCATGGAATACGTCGAACCCAGAGAAGCCCGCGACATGCCGGGCCTGCGCCTCGCGCTCACGACCGGTGTCCCCGGACCCTGGGGCGAAGCCGCCAAGGCGATCTTCGCCGTCAAGAAGCTCGACTACGTCCCGGTCCGGCAGACGGCGAGCGAAGACAACGCGGACCTCGTCGCCTGGACCGGCTTCCGGAACGCACCCCAGGCGATCTACGAAGACGCGCCCGCGCGGATCGGCTGGGAGGAGATCCTCGCCCTCGCGGAGCGGCTCGCTCCCGAGCCCGCCCTGGTTCCCGCCGACGAGGGGGAACGCGCACTCGTGATGGGCATGTCGCACGCGCTCTGCAGCGAGGATGGACTCGGCTGGAACCGAAGGCTCCAGCTCCTCGACCCCATGCTCTCGGCTCCGGACGCGACCGAGAACCCGGCGCTGGCCGGCACCCGCGTACTCGGGCGCGACTACGGTTGGAGTCCGCAAGCGACGGAGCGCGCGAACGCGCGGATCGTCTCGATCGTCGCCTTCTTCTCGGGTCAGCTCGCGAAGCAGCACGCCGCCGGGCGCGAGTATCTGGTGGGCGAGGCGCTCTCCGCGGTCGATCTCTACTGGGCCGCGTTCTGCGCGATGCTCCGGCCGCTGCCCGAGGAGCACTGCCCGATGCCCGAGTTCCTGCGGATGGCCTACGGGACGACGTCGCCGGAGACCGACGCGGTCCTCGATGAGAAGCTCGTGGCCCACCGCGACCTCGTCTACGAGCGTCACGTGGGCCTGCCCCTCGACTTCTAGGGGGTCAGTCGGTCACCGCGTCGTCGAAGCGCCAGGCACCCCGTCGGGTCTCGGTGGCGAGCGCGGCTTCCAGCCGATCGAGGAACGCCTCCCGCGTCCATTCGACGGCACCGAAGCGCGCCAGGTGTTCCGTCGCCATCTGGCAGTCGACGAACGCGAAGCCCCAGCGTTCGAGCTGGGACACGAAGGTCGCGAACGCGATCTTCGACGCGTCGTCCGCGTGCGCGAACATCGACTCGCCGAAGAAGGCTCGCCCGAGCGAAACCCCGTAGAGCCCCCCGACCAGCCGCTCCCCCCCGCCCTCTTCCTGCCAGGCCTCCACGCTGTGCGCGAAGCCGAGCGCGTGCAGACGGCAATAGGCGTCGACCATGTCGGGGGTGATCCAGGTGCCGTCCTGATCGGGACGCGGCGTCTCGCGGCACGCGCGAATCACGTCGGGGAACGCTTCGTCCATCGAGATCCGATACGGCACCGCGCGCAGCCGCTTCGCGAGGGAACGACCGACGTAGAGCTCGCCCGGGACGAGCACCATCCGCGGATCCGGCGAGAACCAGAGGATCGGGTCCTCGTCGTACCAGGGAAAGACGCCCTGGGCGTACGCTGCGATCAGCCGCTCGGGCGAGAGATCCCCGCCATAGGCGAGCAGCCCGCGCTCGTCGACGTCCCGCGGATCCGGAAAGGGCAACGCCCGCACGAGCTCATCGATCAGACCGCGCGTCGTGCGAGGTCCCGACTCACTCATCGTGTCGCGCCCAATCGCCGGCCCTGCCTCATCGTGTCGCGCCCAATCGCCTGCGCTGCCTCATCGTGTCGCGAACTCCACCGCGTTGTCCGGCCACGGCTCCGTCGACTCGATCGCCGGCAGGATCTGCTCGACGCGATCGACGGACTGCCAGATGTCGAGGTGCTGATCGTTCATGAATCGTTCGGCGACGCTGCTCTCGAGCAGTTGGAAGAGCGGGTCGTAGAAGCCGTTCTGGTTCAGGATCACGATCGGGTGGGAGAAGATCCCGAGTCGCTTCGACGTGATCGCGTCGAAGAGCTCCTCGAAGGTGCCGCTGCCGCCCGGGAGCGTGACGATCGCGTCGGCGGTCTCCAGCATCAGGCGCTTGCGCGTCTGCATGTCCTCGACCAGCTCGAGCTCGTGGATCCCGTGATGGGCCCACTCCAGCTCGCGCATGAAGCGCGGGATGATCCCGACGACGCGGCCGCCCTCCTCGAGGGCCGCATCGGCCATCGCCCCCATCGAGCCGACGGCACCCCCGCCATACACCAGCGTGTGACCCGCCCGCGCGATCTCACGGCCGAGGGTCGCCGCGGCGTCGTGGAAATGCGGCGCGCAGGCGGTGCTCGAAGCACAGAAGACGAGAATGCGGCGCGCCCGGGCGCTCTCTGCGGTCATCGCGGCCTCACGCCCCCGCTGGGCGCCCAAGTTGACGGGGTTCCGGATCGCCCGTAGGTTTGCGGCTTCAGGTCTGAATTCAAGGGGTTGATTTCAGGCACTTGCAGACCCTTTCCTAGGCCGGACCCCGCGCCTTTTCCTGGGCCGGACCCCGCCGTTTCAGGCGGATGCCTGTAGCACGATTCGGGATGCCCCCGTGGCTGCCGAGTCGTTCGCCGGAAAGCACTCGTGAAACGCGGGTGGTTGTTGCTAAGTGCCCCTTCTTGATCGAGAAGTGTCGACGTCTCGTCCGTCCGCGTTCGCGCGTGCGGTCGCGTGACGAAGCGAGCGGAGCTTCGAATCCGCCCGCCGAGGAACGCGACGTACGTGCGGGCTTCGTTTCCCTCCGACCCGGGAAGCGAGGGCGCCGTGCCCCGACGACCTCGATCGAAAGCGAGAACACATGTCCGATCGAAACGATTTTCCGGAAGAGCCCAGCGATCGCGGGAACGCGACGAGCTCCGTCCACGCCGGCGAGCTGCGACAGCAGGAAGCCAACGCGATCACGACGCCGATCTACCAGACGTCGACCTTCTGGTTCCGCAACTCGAAGGAGGTGACGGACTACCAGGAGGGCAAGAGCGACCGCGAGGAATACGGTCGCTACGGCAACCCGACCTGGGCCGCCGTCGAGCGAAAGATCAGCGCTCTCGAAGGCGGCGAAGAGACGGTCCTCTTCGCGTCGGGCATGTGCGCCGCCACGACGACCTTCATGGCGCTGCTCGACGAGGGCGACCACCTGATCGTGACGAGCGACTGCTACCGCCGGACGCGTCAGTTCATCGAGCAGTTCCTCTCGCGCATGGGCGTCGAGACGACCGTGATCGAACCGTCGAATCTGGAAGCCTTCCGCGAGGCGATCCGGCCGAACACGAAGCTCTTCTTCACCGAGTCGCCGACCAACCCGTACCTGCGCGTGGTCGACGTCCCCGCGTTCGCCTCCGTCGCGCACGCCAAAGGCGTGAAGATCATCATCGACTCGACCTTCGCGACGCCGGTGAATCACAAGGCGCTCTCCGACGGCGCGGACCTCGTGCTGCACAGCGCGACCAAGTACCTGGGCGGCCACAACGATCTGCTCGCCGGCACGCTGACCGGACCGAACGAGCTCGTCGATCCGGTCCGCAAGGCGCTCGGCGTCCTCGGCGGGATCATCGACAGCCACGCGGCCTGGCTCCTGCTGCGCGGGATCAAGACCCTCGACATCCGCATGGAGCGCCACAACGCCAACGGCCTCGCCCTCGCGCAGTACCTCGAGAAGCACCCGAAGGTCAGCAAGGTCTTCTACCCGGGCCTCCCGTCCCATCCCGACCACGAAGTCGCCGAGCGCATCATGAACGGCGCCGGCGGCGTCGTCACGTTCGAGATCGATACGGACCTCGAGGGCGCGATGCGCTTCATCGACGCGACGACGATTCCCTACCAGGCGCCGAGCCTGGGCGGGGTGGAGAGCCTGATCGAGCTCCCCGTCACGATGTCCTTCTGGGACAAGCCGAAGGAAGAGCGCCTGCGCCTCGGGATCACCGACACGCTCGTTCGATACGCCTGCGGCATCGAGAACGCCGACGACATCATCGCGGACATCGAGCAGGCCCTCGGCAAGGTGTGACGTGCGCCGCTGAATCGTCTTCATTCCTCGACGATTCGACGCCTTCCTGCGCTTTTCTTACATGGGAAACAGGACGCCTGTTAGGGTGGTCCGACCTGGGAAGAGTCGCGAGGCGTGCGCCTTCGCGACGCTGAGCGCTATGTCGTCGCATTTCGAGCAGAGATCGACCCCGGCGTAGCGCTCTGAAGCACATCAGAGGGAATCGGTTTCATGAAGCTCTTCAAGCTCGCGCTCCGCAAGTCCGCTCGTCGCTCGACCACGCCGTTTCTCATGGCGATCGTCGGCCTCCTCGCCTTCGGCACACAGGCTTCGGCCGCGCCGATCTTCGACTACTTCGGCCCCCTCGACGAAGCGACCTTCGGCGGGACGGGGATCCCGAACGACGAGGTCGCCGTCGCTTCGCAGTTCGTCGACGGGGACAACCTGATCACCGTCGCCCTGAGCGCGACCCAGCGCTTCTCGAACCCGGCGCTCACGAACGACGGGGCCGGCACCTACCTCGCCACGCCGGGCAGCAACTTCGGCGGCGCGGGCGAGAGCACGAACGAGGGCGCACTCTGGAACTGGAACTACTTCATCCGCGTCGAGAACATGTCGGGCGGCTCTCCGCAGCTGACCGACTACCAGATCGATCTCTACTACGACTTCGATCCGGCCTTCGACAACGCGCTGCCCTCGCTGGGGCGGATCGACGTGACCGCGTCGCTGCTCGCGACGGCGCCGCCCGGAACGACCCTGGTCGAAGACTCCCAGAACCTCCTCTTCGGCTTCCTCGCGGTCGACGCGCCGCCCTTCGTCGACGCGCCCGGCGGCAGCTTCGACCAGAACGCCCTCGGTGAGTACAACTTCGCGATCCAGGTGAGCAGCCTGGGCTTCGGCGTGGAGACGGTCGCGATGGACGTGCAGGTCGTCCCGGAGCCGGGCACGGCGCTGCTCGTCGGCCTCGGCCTCGGCCTGCTGGCGTCGCGCCGCCGCGCGGGAGCCTGATCGACGCCCGGAAACGCGCGCGACCCCGAGGCGGGACGGACGCTCTTCACGTTCCAGGCGAACGAGGGCGCGCGAAGGTTCTACGAACGCGAGGGCCTCGAGGCCATCGAGTTCGGCGTGGCTCCTCCGCCCGAGAACGAGCCCGACGTACGCTACGCGTGGCGGCCTTGATCGGCCCGACCGGCTCCGCTCAGGCCTCGAGCAGCGGAAGGTCGATCTCGACGCGCACGCCCTTCCCGTCGCTCGACTCGATCTCGATCTCCCCGCCGAGGTCCTTCACGAGTCCGTGGACGACGGAGAGGCCGAGTCCGGTTCCGCCGCGATCGAGCCGCGTCGTGAAGAAGGGATCGAAGGCGTGCTCGAGGACGGCGTGGTCCATGCCCGGTCCGTCGTCCGCCACCGAGATGATCGCGGAGCGACCGCGCCGCTCCGTCTCGATCCGGATCTCGATCGGTTCGTCCGACGAGAGCGCGGCGTTCTCGACGAGATTGGTCAGGATCTGATCGACCGCGACCGGGTTCATCGCGACGAGCAGCTTCTCTTCGCAGAGCGCCGTCTGGATCGACGCGTCCCGCCGGCTGACCTGGGGCCGCATCAGCCGGACCGACCGACGGACCGCTTCGTTCACGTCACCCTGCCACCGCGACATGGGTTCGTTGCGCGAGAACTGCAGGATGCTCTTCACGATGTCGCCGCAGCGCGCGGCCTCCTCGACGATCCGGTCGAGCGCTTCGGCCAGATAGCGCTCGCTCGCGGTTCCGTCGTCGATCTCGGCGAGACTCGTCTCGGCGATCATTCTGATCCCGCCGATCGGGTTGTTGATCTGGTGGGCGATGCCCGCCGCGAGGGTCCCCACCGAAGCGAGCTGTTCCTGCTGTCCGATGCGCTCGCGCGAGGCCTCCAGCTCGAGGCCCTGCTGCTCCAGACGCTCACGCATGTCGCGCAGCGACCGCTCGTGAACGCGCTTGCGATCACGGATGTCGACCGCGTGGACGAGCCAGTGCCGGCGCCCGTCGACCGACAAGGTCTCGATCGAGGCCAGGAGATCGATCGCCTGCCCCTCGCGATCGAGGAGTCGGGACTCGATCGCTTCCGCGCCTCCCGTCTCGATCACGTGTTCGCCGAGCCGGCGCATGTCATCCTCGTTGAACCACGCACCGAGCTCCGAGAGCGAGCGCCCGACGGCTTCGTCGCGATCCCAACCCATGAGGCTCGTGAAGCGTTCGTTCACCTCGACGACCTTGCCGTTCTGCAGGTCGACCAGGAAGAGCATCGCCGGCGTTCGCGCGAAGACGGTCGCGAGCAACGCCTCGCGCTCCGCGAGCGACGTCTCCGTACGAGAGCGGCTCTCCGCTTCCTCGCGGGCCTTCGCCAGCGCAAGCTCGGCGCCGATCTCCGCGCGCGAGCGCTGACGGTCGATGAAGCCGCCGACTCCACCGATCAGGACGACGATGATCACGCAGTTCCAGACGAGCGTCCGCTCGGCAACATCGAGGGACCCGGTCAACGCGAGGGCGGTGAGCGTGACCCCGGCGAGCGGCGTCCAGATCATCCCACCCCGATATCCGAGCGCGAGGATCGCGCTGAACGGGATCGACACGAGTCCGATCGGAACCCGGATGGCCTCGGGCGAGAAGAGGGGACTCGCGATCATCCCGATCGCGGTGAAGCCGAGAATCGCATGCGCCACGGGCTCGGGTCGGCACCGTCCCAGGCGAAGCCCGAAGAGACACCCGAGGATCAGGAAACCGTACGTCGCGGTGAAGAGCGCGCGGGGCAGATCGCCGGCCGTCGCGTGAACGATCCCCGACGACAGCCCCGCCGAACAGGAGAGGAACGCCAGAATGATCGTGACCGACCGCCGCCGTCGAAGCTCCGCAGCCGCGAAACGAGGCGCTTCCCCCCGTTCATCCGCGACGTCGATTGCAGACCCACTCGATTTCGACTCACCCCAGGATTCGAGATGCGGATCTCGCATGGCGGAAGCGTACCGCCTTCGCCCCTGTTCGCTCGACTCCCCCGACGAGCGAAACCGGCCATGTTCCGGCGTCCGGCGGACCACCCGCGCCCACCCCGAATCGGGCGCGTGGGGCGAAAAAGAGTCGTCAGCGGTCAGCGGCTCGCGCTGACGGCGCGCTCTGCGCGTGTATCAGAAAAGCCGCGCCTGCTCTTCCACCTGCGTCGGCAATGCCTGCTCCATCGCGAGCAGCCGGGCCTTCAGGTCCAGCCCGCCCGCATAACCCTGGAGCGCCCCGCCGCGCGCGATCACGCGGTGGCACGGGATCACGAGCGGGATCGGGTTCGCGCCATTGGCGGCGCCGACCGCGCGGACCGACTTGGGGTTGCCGATGTCTTCGGCGATGTCGGAGTAGCTGAGCGTCTCGCCGTAGCCGATCTTCGCCACGTGCTTGTAGACGGAGCGCTGGAACTTCGTCGCGCGGAGGTCGAGGTCGATCTCGAAGGTCCGGCGCGTGCCCTCCGCGTACTCCATCAGCTGGTCGATGATCGGATCGTTCGGCGTCCGCCGGTCGACGACCTTCGCGTCGGGGGCGTGGGTCTTGAGCCAACCCCCGAAGCCCCTTCCGCTCTCGTTCGGCAGCTCGACGTAGGCGAGACCCTTGTCCGAGCTGGCGATCCGAAGCGGACCGAGGGGAGTGGAGAACCGGGCGGTGTAGAGGGTTTCCATGTCGACGAGTCTACCGGAGACGACACCACTTCGTGACGAAAAACCCGGCGAATTGTCGCCGTTTTCGGACGCGGCCTCACCGCGGTCGCCGAGCGCCCGCAGGCGAAGGCAAACTCGCCGAGCGCCCGCAGGCGAAGGAGAAGGACTAGTCCGCCGCGAGCTCTTCGTCGGTGATCTCGAGGCGCTTCACCATCTTCTGGAGCGATTGCCGGGGGATGCCCAGGCGCTCCGCCGCGCCGCTCTTGCTCCCGACCTCGCGAATCGCGCGGATCAGCATGTTCCGCTTCAGGCGATCCACCGAGCGGTTGAGGTCCCAATCCTCGATCTCCACCGCCATCCCGCTCGCGAGCGCGAGCGCGTCGTCTCCCCCGATCGCCGAACCGCCCACGCCGCCACCACGCACGTGCTCCGAGAGATCGTCGAGCCCGATCGTCTCGTCGGGCCCCGCGAGCGCCGCCGTCCGTTCGATCTCGTTCGCGAGCTCCCGGATGTTGCCCGGCCACGCGTAGCCGACGAGCCGGTCCATCGCGGCGTTCGAGAAGCCCACGAACGCCCGGCCCATCCGCTTCGAGGCCTCGTCGAGGAAGTGGTGGGCGAGCGCGGGGATGTCCGAGCTCCGATCACGCAGCGGCGGGAGCGTGATCTCGACGACGCGCAGCCGGTAGTAGAGATCCTCCCGGAAGCGGCCCTCCTCGACCATCTTCTTCAGGTCCCGGTTCGTCGCCGCCACGACCCGCACGTCGACGGTCCGGGTATCCGAGGACCCCAGCGGCCGGATCTCGCCGTCCTGGAGCACGCGCAGCAGCCGGACCTGCATGCCCGGCTCGGTCTCCCCGATCTCGTCGAGGAAGATCGTGCCGCCGTCGGCGACCTCGAAGAGCCCCTTCTTGTCGGCGTGGGCGCCGGTGAACGAGCCGCGCTTGTGACCGAAGAGCTCGCTCTCGAGGAGCGTGTCCGGAAGCGCGCCACAATTCTGGGCGACGAATTTGCGATCCTTGCGCGGTCCTGCGTAGTGGATCGCCCGGGCCAGCAGATCCTTGCCGGTCCCGGTCTCCCCGGTCAGGAGGACCGTCGCGTCGGTCTGCGAGACCTTCTGGGTCACGTCGAAGATCTTCCGCATCGCCGGGGCGTCGCCGATGATCCCGTCGAAGGAATACCGCGCCTCGACCTCGCCGCGGAGATAGACGTTCTCCGCCCGCAGCCGCTCGTTCGCCTCGGCAAGGGCATCCGCGAGCTGGGCGTTCTCGTTCGAGAGCTCGTAGACCTCGAGGCCCCGCTTCACCGCAATCCGGAGATCGTCCGGCTCCCAGGGCTTCGGGATGTAGCGCCAGATGCGCCCTTCGTTGATCGCGGCGATCAGGGAAGGCATGTCCGCGTAGCCGGTCAGCATCATCCGGACGGCGCGCGGGTTCCGCTCGATGACCTTCTCGAGGAACTCGACACCGCTCATGCCGGGCATCACCTGGTCGGAGATGACCAGCGCGATGTCCTCGCCGCGGTCGAGGATCTCGAGGCCGGCCTCGGCGCTCGTGGCGGTGAAGACCCGGTACTCGAGGCCGAGGGTGAGCTCCAGGCTCTCGAGGATCGCCTCCTCGTCATCGACGATCAGGATCCCGAAGGCCTTCTCCTCGTCTGCGTTCGGTCGTGCGCCCTCGATCCCGGCCATGCGGGGACGTTACCGCAACCGGCTACGCCCGGATCCGAGCCCCGATGCGCGCCGGGATCCTCGGCCGGGCTAACGGGCTGCGACGAGAGCCTCGACGCGATCGATGAAGACGGCTTCGAGCTTCGTTGCGTCGAGGGCGTTGATCTCCTGGACGCCGGTCGGACTCGTGACGTTGATCTCGGTCAGCTTGTCGCCGATCACGTCGATCCCGACGAAGAAGAGGCCCTGATGCTTCAGGAAGGGGCCGACCCTCGCGACGATCGCGCGGTCCGCGTCGGAGAGCGGGGCCTTCGCCGCCGATCCGCCGACGTGGAAATTCGCCCGGCTCTCGGCGGCGGTCGGGACGCGCAGGACCGCTCCGATCGGCTCGCCCTCGAGGAGCAGGATCCGCTTGTCGCCCTGCCGGATCTCGGGGACGTACTCCTGGGCCATGATCGCGCGGCTGCCGAACTCGGTGCTCTGCTCGAGGATCGAGTTCAGGTTCCGGTCGTCCTCGGTCAGGTGGAAGATCCCTTCGCCGCCCTTGCCGTCGAGGGGCTTGACGATCATCTGCCCGCCGAGCTCCTTCATGAACGCCTTCAGCTCGCCGATCCGGCGCGTGACCCGGGTCGCGGGCATGAGATCGGCGAACTGGGTCGCGAGGAGCTTCTCGTTGTAGGCGATGACCGAGGCGGGGCGATTCAGGACGAGGGTGCGCTGGCACACATCGAGGATCTGGGTCGCGACGATGAAGTCCCGGTCGACGGGCGGGTCCTTGCGCTGGAAGGCGACGTCGACCTCCTCGTCGAAATCGACCACCCGGGCCTCGCCGCGGGTGACCGGGGCGTCCCTCGAGAGGTCGAGTGTGATGGGCGTACAGCGTGCGCGGACGCGGCCCCGGTCGATCTCGAGATCCGCCGGATCCACGTAGAGGACGGTGTGCCCCCGCTCCTGGGCCTCCCGCATCATCACGATCGTGGTCGATCCCGCCATGGGCTCGGCCTCGACGGGGTCCATGACGAAGGCGAGGACCAGGGTCGGTGACGCGGGGGAAGCGGGGGGCATTCTGAACTCCAGTCGGGCGGCGGGCGTCCGATCCAGGCCTTCAGAGGCCTCCGGACGGGGCCGGTCGCGGTCGCCGGCGCCGAATCGGTAGCGCACGGGCCGAGGCGTCGGCTAGTTTCTGCAAACACTGGAGTTCACATGGCTTTTTTCCGGTCCGGGGGGATCCGGATCGCCCTCGTGATGCTCGCGGTCGTGACCGTCGGCGCCGCGGTCGGCGCGCTGGCGCTCTACGTCTGGCTGATGCGGGACCTGCCCGATTTCCACAGCCTGGACGACTACGACCCGCCCGTCGTTTCCGAGGTCTACGATCGCGAGGGCCGTCTGATCGGTGAGTTCTACACCGAGAAGCGACGGCTCGTCCCGATCGACGAGATCCCCCGCCACGTACAGCTCGCGTTCGTCGCTGCCGAGGACGGTGCCTTCTTCGAACACGAAGGCATCGATCTCGTCGCGATCGCCCGTGCCGCGATCAACAACCTGCTCGCCCAGCGGATCACCGGCGGGGCGTCCACGATCACCCAGCAGATGGTGAAGAGTCTGCTGCTCACGCCCGAGCGGACCTACACGCGGAAGATGAAGGAGATCATCCTCTCGCGGCAGATCGAGCAGAACTTCACCAAGGACGAGATCCTCTACCTCTACCTGAACCAGATCTACTTCGGCGGTGGCGCCTGGGGCGTCGGCCAGGCCTCGCGGACCTACTTCGGGAAGGACGCCCAGAGTCTGACCGTCTCGGAAGCCGCGATGCTCGCAGGTCTGGTCCAGCGCCCCTCCGCCTACGACCCGCGCCGCAACTTCGACGCCGCGGACGCTCGGCGCCGCTACGTGCTCGGCCGGATGCTCGGCGACGGGCACATCACCCAGGAGATCTACGACCGCGAGATCGACGTCCCGCCCGTCATCGAGCGCCACCCCGACCTCGAGAATTTCGGCGTCGCCGGCCACTTCACCGAGGAGGTCCGCCGCCTCCTCTTCGAGCAGCTCGAAGGCGACCAGGTCCTGAACGACGGCCTGCGGATCGAGACGACCCTCGACGTCGACCTCCAGCGCGCGGCGAGCAAGGCCGTCCGCGACGGCCTGATCGCCCACGATCGCCGGCGTGGCTACCGCGGCCCGATCCGCCGGGTCGACCTCTCGGCCGAGGGCGCCCTCGCCGCAGAGCTCGACAAGCTCGCCGAGGAGAACGACGCCGACTATACGCAGATCGAGCTGCCGCCCGCCGTCTCCGCCGACTCCGCGGACGCGCCGGCGATGGCCGAAGCCGCGGGCCCGCTCGAGGCGCCGGCGGAAGAGCCGGCCGTGGCGGAAGCCGAAACGGAGCCCGAGCCCCGGATCGCGTACTCGATGGAAGAGGGCGCGAAGCTCCTCGGCGTGGTCGTCGAGGTCGACCCCGACGCGCAGATGGCGCGGATCGACCTCGGACGCGGGCTCGTCGGCGTCGCGAGCCTCGACGACGTCGACTGGGCCAAGGAGCCCAACCCCAAGCGGCGGCCGCGCGCAGTCAAGAAGATCCAATCGGTCTTCGCCGAAGGCGACGTCGCGCGCTTCGTGCGGATCCCCGGCGACGCGGCGGAGATGCCGTCGCTCGTGGCGGAAGCGGAAGCAGCCGAAAAGGCCGCGAAGCCCGCTACGACGGATCGTCCGGTCGACGACGCGATGCAGGACACCCCGCCGGACATCGCTCGCCTCGACCTCTGGCAGGAACCGGAAGCCGAGGGCGCGCTCCTCTCGATCGACAACGAGTCCGGCGACGTGCTCGCCATGGTCGGCGGCTACGACTTCGAACGAAGCGAGTTCAACCGCGCGGTCCAGGCCCAGCGCCAGCCCGGCTCCGCCTTCAAGCCCTTCATCTACGGCGCGGCCCTGACCCGCGGCTTCACGCCGGTCTCGACCCTGATCGACCGGCCGGTCGTCTATACGGACCCGGTCTCCGGCTTCGTGTGGGCGCCGCGCAACTACGGCCGGAAATTCTATGGGCCGATGACGATGCGCGACGCGCTCAAGAGGTCGGTCAACAACGCGACGGTCCACCTCTTCCGGGACCTCGGCGTGCGCTACGTGATCGACTACGCGCGGCGCTTCGGGATCCAGGCACCGCTCTCCTCGGATCTCTCCCTGGCCCTCGGCTCGAGCAGCATGACGCTCCTCGAGCTGACCCGCGCCTACGCGGTCTATCCGCGGGGCGGAACCCGAGTGATCCCGCGCTTCATCCGGAGCGTGACCGACGACGAGGGGCACACGCTCCTCGGCGACGTGCCTCTGGGCGACATCCCGTCCCCGGTGCTGAAGCCCCTCGCCGGCCCGAACGACGAGCCCGACACCGAGAGCTATCCCGACTCCGAGATCCTGCCGACGATGCAGATCATCTCGCCCGCGGACGCGTACCTGATGTCGGACCTGCTCCACGCGGTCGTGCTCGAAGGCACGGGGCGCAGGCTCCGCTCCCTCGGTCGAACCGTCGCCGGCAAGACGGGCACGACCAACGACTTCACCGACGCCTGGTTCATGGGTTTCTCGCCCGAGCTGACCACCGGGGTGTGGGTCGGACACGACGACAACCAGGTGCTCGGCTGGGGCGAGAGTGGCGGCAAGGCGGCGCTCCCGATCTGGGGTGATTTCATGCGGGTCGCCCTGGCGCCCTACCCCCAGCGCGACTTCGAGGTCCCCGCGCACATCGAGTTCCAGCGGATCGACCGCAGCTCCGGCCTGATCGCCGACGCGAATACCCAGGACGCCTACTTCCAGCCCTTCCTCGAAGGCACGGCCCCCGACCAGAGCTTCACCGAGCAGACGACCACCCGGAAGACGCGCCGCGCGGCCCGCGACGACATCTTCTGATCCCACTGCCCCGTCGACGAAGCCCTTCACTCCGCTCGGCGCGTTGACAGCGAGCGGCGTCGCCGCGACCCTCCGCCTCCATGGGGGGAGACGCGAACATCGCTTCGCGTCGCGGTCCGGGTACGCCTGCGTCCCGGTCGAGCGACACGAGAACGGACGGCCGCGGGCCGACGTCCGCGAGCGGCGACGCGCCGAGCGATCTCGCGCGCGTGCTCGATCGGCGGACCGACTCGCGCCGCGCGACGAAGCGCCGTCGCGCGGCGGAAGACGCACTGCTCGACGCGGTCTTCTCGACCCCCGATCCGCGCCCCGAGAGCCTGGGCAGCGAGGGCCAGCATCTCCTCTTGAAGGCGCTCGCCCGTCTCTAGCGTCAGGAAGACATCGACGCCGCCGTCGCCTGGTCCCTCGACCTCGACGGCCGGCCGATCGTGCTCGGCGCGCTTCCCCTTCGCGCTGCGTCGCGGACCGAGGCGAGCCCGGAGACCTATCGCGCGCTCGCGGGTCTCGAACGGGTGCAGCGTCTGACCGATCCGGATCTCGGAGACGCGCTCGAAGCCCTCGCCGCGAAGGGGATCGCGGCCGCCGCGCCCATCCCGGGCCTCGGCGATGCCGCCTCCGCGGTCGTGCTCGTCTATCCGACGAAGATCGGAAGGCCGCTGCGTCCGCGCACGATCGCCGTCCTCGCCGAAGTCGCGGCGAAGCTCGGGAAGACGCTCTCCACGAGCCTCGCCCTCGAGCGGATGACGCGACTCGACGACGCGGTGCGACGCCTCGACCGGATGGCGGCCCTCGGCGGCCTCGTGTCGGAGATCGTGCACGAGATCCGCAATCCGCTGGTCTCGGTGAAGACCTTCCTGCAGCTCCTCCCGGACCGCCTCGATGATCCCGAGTTCCACGAAGGTTTCCGGGGCGTCGTCGAGGACGAGGTCGGCCGGCTCGAACGCATGCTCGAGGACCTGCTCCGCCACGCGCGCCCGACGCCGCTCGGGACTCCCCTCGAGCCCGACGCGAGGATCGCCAGCGCGATCGAAACGACCCTCCAGCTGCTGACCTATCGCAGCCGCGAGAAGGGGATCGCCCTCGAGACCTCGATCCGCGACGAGCTCCCGGCCCTCGCCCTCCCGGAGGACGCGCTTCGCCAACTGATGATGAACCTCGTCCTGAACGCGACCGAGGTCACGCCGAGCGGCGGCACGATCCGAGTCGAGGCGGATTGGAGCGCCCTCTCGCCGAACCACGTCTCGATCATCGTGCAGGACGAAGGCCCCGGCCTCGACCCGGCCGTGGCCGCCCGGATCTTCGAGCCCTTCTGGACGACGCGAAGCGACGGCAACGGCGGCCTCGGTCTCGCCATCTGCAAGCGGATCATCGAAGACGCCGCGGGCACGATCGAGCTCGAAGAGACGGGAGCGCCCGGCGCCCGCTTCCGGATCGAGCTGCCGATCGCGAGCTGACGACGCGCTTCGGGAATCAGTCCCGGAGCCAGTCCCGACACGCGCGACCGACCTCGGCCAGCCCGGCCATGAAGAAGTGGTCGACGCCCTCGAGCTCGACGAGCGTGGCGTTCTCGAGCGGCGCGAGCTTCGCGCGCAGCTCGCCGAGCGGGACGTACTCGTCGCGGTCGCCGGCGATCGCCAGGACCGGATGGCCCCAGGCCGCGAGCGCGTCCGCGTCGAGCATCGCCGGCGGCGGCGCGACCAGGATCGCGCGCCGCGTCCGCGACGACTCGGCGATCACGCGCGAGGCCGCGAGCGAGCCCCACGAGTATCCCGCCGCGAGGAGCGGACCGTCTCCCGTCTCTTCTTCCCCGGCGTCTTCGAGGAACCGGAGCGCCGCCCGGTAGTCTTCGTCGGCATCGTCCATCTCGCCCGACGGACTCCCGGCGCTCGCCCCTACGCCGCGCCAGTTGAAGCGGAGCGAGCCCCAGCCGCAGTCGCTCGCGGCGAGGGCGACCTCGGTCGCGACGGGGGAGTCCATGCTCCCGCCCATCAGCGGGTGCGGCGGCGCCATGACGGCGCCACCTCGGGCGCCTTCTTCGTCCCGGGCCGGCAGCCAGAGCCCTTCGAGGCTCGCGCCGGCGGGCCAGGCTTCGGAGTCGGGCAGGGAGATCGTCGCGGGGCGTTCGAAGGGGCGCGGAGACATGCGGCGGAGCCTACCCTGCTCCTGGCCCGTGTGCTGGAAGGACGTCACGCGCGTGACGGAGGTGGAATGAACGAAGAGGATCGCCCGGTGACCCGCGCGAAGTCGATCGACGTGACGACGGAGATCGTGGATCTGCCGAATGGTCGACGCGTCGAGTTCGATCTCGTGCGCCATCCGGGCGCCGCGGCGGTCGTGCCCTTCATGGACGACGGGCGGGTACTGCTGATCCGTCAGTACCGCTTCGCGACCGGCGGCGAGATCCTCGAGATCCCGGCCGGGAAGCTCGACCCCGGCGAGGCGCCGGAGGCCTGCGCCACCCGGGAGCTCGAAGAGGAGACCGGCTACCGCGCCGGCCGGCTCGAGCGACTCGGCTCGATCTGGACGAGCCCGGGCTTCTGCGACGAGGTCATCCATCTCTTCGCGGCCTTCGATCTCACGCCGACCGAACAGCGCCTCGAGCCCGACGAGATCATCGAGCTCGTCCCGACCCCCCTCGACCGGGCCCTCGACGATCTGTCCGGTCCGGTCGTCGACGGCAAGACGGCCACCGCCCTCCTTCTGGCCTCGCGGCTGAACCGTTCGTGAATCGGATTGATTCGACGGATCGGCGATTCTGAGGGCTCTCTCACACCCTCGGGGACCTCTCGTGCCCCTGCGTTCCGATTGACGGCGCAGTTTCGTTGACCCCGTATTCAACGATCCTTAGTCTTCCGTGGTTCAGCGGGTTCACGCGCCTTTCCCGCCGACACCCATCCCGAGGTCACGGAATCTCAGTCGAAGAGAACCCTTTCCCGCCCGATCGATCGGCTGGGGCGAATCGAACGGGGTTCCGCAGAAGAAGTCGAAGACACGAGAGCTTTTCGGCCCGCCCCACCCCCTTCGACCGGTGAGGCCCGCCGTCTTCGGTCGCCGCGCGAGTCGCGCCGACCTCCTGGAGTTTCGAATCGGTGTACGGACGTGGTGGCGCGCAGATGAGCTTCGGTCCTCCGCAGACCCCGGAGATCATCAAGAATCTGATGATCGCCAATCTGGTCGTGTACATCGCCCAGATCGCCGGCCCGCGCTTCTTCGGGATCGACATCACCTCCCTCGGCACGGTCGTCCCCGGCGCCGTCTGGCAGGATTTCGAGCTCTGGCGAATCTTCACCTACATGTGGCTCCACAGTACGGGGTCCATCCTCCACATCGCGTTCAACATGTTCTCGCTGTGGATGTTCGGTTCGGCGGTCGCGCTGCTCTGGGGTGACGAACGTTTCCTCAAGTACTACCTGCTCTGCGGAACCGGCGCGGGCTTCCTGATCGCGACGATCCCGTCGCTCCTCGCGATCCTCGGAATCGGCAGCCCCGCGACGACCGTCTGGGGGCACACCCTCGGCGCGTCCGGCGCGGTCATGGGCGTCCTCCTCGCCTACTCCTTCACGTGGCCCGACCGCACGATCATGCTGATCTTCCCGCCGATCCCGATCAAGGCGATCTGGCTGATCCCGCTGCTCTTCCTGATCGAGTTCCTCTCGTCGGGTCCGGGCAGCAACATCAGCCACACCGGCCACCTCGCCGGCGTCCTCGTCGGCTGGATCTACCTCGTGAACGAGGGGCGCACGCCCGGTGCTCCGACTCCCCAGACCCTCCTCCTGAAGTTCCGACGCTGGCGGATGCGACAGAAGATCCGCGCGGTCCATCGGGAGGACCAACGCGATCGTCAGCGCCGGAACGACGACGACGATCCCAGGCGGTTCCACTGATGGGCAGGCGAACCGACGACGACGCGACGAACGAGGGACCGGGCTTCGGCGGCCTGATCCGAACCCTCTTCTCGCGAATTCCGTGGGGCGAGCAGTGCACCGAGGAGGAGGTCCTCGTCGTGCCGGCCCCGCGCGGTCAGGCCCTCAGCGTCCGGAACGCGAACGGCAAGACCCGCGTCGTCGGCGAGGACCGGGACGACATCGAGGTCCGGATCACCAAGAGCGTCCGCGCCGACTGCGAAGACATGGCCGCGAAGCTCCTCGAATCGATCAAGCTCCAGAGCTCGGACGCCTCGGACGTGCTCGAGATCGAGGTCCAGATCCCGCGCAAGTGCGCGCGACACGGCCTCGCCCACCTCGAGCTGCGCGTCCCGCGCGAGACCCGGGTCGCGCTCAGCTCCACGAACGGGAAGATCTGCCTCGAGAACCTCGACCGTCCGATCCGCGCGCGCTCGAGCAACGGCTCGGTCTCGATCGTCGAGGTGAACGGCGACATCGACGTCACGACCGCCAACGCCAAGGTCGCCTGCAAGTGCACCAGTGGCCATCTCCGGGCCCGCTCGAGCAACGGAAAGATCGAGGTCGGTGGCCACGAAGGCTCCGTCGACGCCTCGACCTCGAACGGCGTGATCAAGGCCTCCCTCGACGTGCTCGGCGATTCCGGCGTGTCGCTCACGACGAGCAACGGGCGGATCGCCCTCGAGCTCCCCGAGAAGCCGGACGCGGACGTCGACATCCGCGTCGAGAACGGCCACATCCGGAACGACCTCGACCTCGAGGACCTGAACGGAAACGATGGCGCCGGCCGTGTCCGTGGCCGCGTCGGCAAGGGCGGCCCGCCGATCCGCCTGCGAACCTCGAACGGAACGGTCTCCGTCCGTTAGTCGAGCGCCCACGCCGACATGGCGCCTGCGCCAGACTGGAAGCCGCCGGGGCCACTACCTAAAAGGAGTACCGCGCCGGCTGCGCCTCGCCGCTCGTCGCCGCCTCGAGCCAGTCGTGACGCTCGCCGCAGGTCGCGTCGACGATGATCCCGGGCTCCCCTGCGTGGGCTCCCGGGAGCCTGCTCATCTCGAGCATCGCCGTGCTCCGTTCGATCGACTCGCTCGGCCCCTGCCAGGCGTAGTCGATCAGCTGGAGCGGGAACTCGCACTGCTCGTGGAGCGCCGTCCGCAGACGCCGGTACGTGTGGTCGATCTCTTCGTCGAGGGCCGCGGGACAGAGCAGCGGCGACCCGTCGCAGGCAGCGCGCTCGCTACAACCCGTGACCTCGTGGGAGAGCGCGTGCAGCTTGCGGAAGAGTCCCTCGCAGACGCTCTCGTACTTCGTGACCCGCATGGGTCCGGGCGTCGGCTCTTCGGCCGCCACCGACCCTTCGAGGGCAGAGACCAGGGACGACGCCGTGAAGAACGTGAGGAACGTGATCAGGCCGGCCGGCGGCAGGCAGGCGAGCAGTCGAAGACGCATGCGGATCCTCCCGAGAGGCCGGGCGGCGCGAACACGTCGTGAGCCCGGCTCCTGAAGCCACCCTAACAGCGTCCGTCCGGACCGTGGAACCAAATCGGTTCGCCCTCCGAACTGAGCAGGCGTCAAGAAGGGCCTCAGACACGCGCCGCGAAAGAATCTCGCGAAATCGTCATCCGACGATTCGTCAGCGTTCCGAAAGCCCTCGCCTAATGTCCGTCCTCGATCATCTCGACCCGGAGTCCATCCGGATCCTCGAGGAAGAACATCCGGACGGGCGTCTCCAGCTCCGAGAAGGAGTAGATCTCCGTCGGGTTGCGGCCCTCCGAGGTCGCCCGGGCGTGGGCGGCGTCGAGGTCGGGCACGCGGAACGACAGGCCCGAGAGACCGAGGGGCTTCTCGAAGGGCCCGAGCGGCTCGCGGATCCGCTTCTCGTCGAGGGTCTCGATCGTATGGATGCGCGTCCCGCCGACGAGGATGAAGGTGTCACGGATCCGGACGCCCTCGCGGCCGAAGATCGCGTCGAGGGCCGGCGACGCGAGCTCCTCGTCCTGCTCGAGCTCGCCGCCGAGCCCCTTGCACCAGAAATCGATCGTCGCGTCGGTGTCGGCGCAGTGCAGGATCAGGTGGCTCGTCTCGACGCTCGTCTTCGCTTCGCTCATGGCCGGCTCCTCTCGGGTGTTCGGGTGGGCGTTTGGCGAATGTGCCTCCCCTCTGCGAAGTTGACGCTCGTGGGCGCGACGGACAACCCCGGCGGACGGGCCGCGCCCGGACGCCCTCGCGGCCGGGAAAGGGACGAGCAACATGCCTGGAGACGACGAGAACGGCCCCACCCTGCGCGGGAGCTGCCTCTGCGGCGCGATCGCCTACACGATTCGGGGTCCTTTCCGGCTGGTCGCGCGCTGCCACTGCTCCATGTGCCAGAAGGCCTCGGGCGCGGAGTTCGCGACGAACGCCTCGGCCGACCGCGCGGGCTTCGAGCTCCTCCGCGGCGCCGACCGCGTGAAGGCCCATGAATCGTCCCCCGGCGAGTTCCGGGAGTTCTGTCGCGACTGCGGCTCGCCCCTCTGGAAGCGGAAGGAGAGCGACCCCGACACGGTCCGCATCCGCCTCGGCAATCTGGACGACCCCTTCACCGACCCGATCCAGATCCGTGTCTTCACGGAGAACAAGCAGGCCCACTCTCCGATCCCCGACGACGGCGTCCCCGCCTTCGCGACGCTACCCGGCGCGCCGGGCGACTAACGGATCGACTCGACGTTCGCCTCCCAGTTGCGACCGTCGAAGGGAGTCGCCTTCCAGCGCCGATCGTCCTCGCCCTCCCACTCGTCGAGGCAGCGCACGTTCACGTCGATCCCTTCCGGGTGCGAGCGCGGATGGCTGAAGGGATGGATGCCGCACGTGCGGCAGAAGCGGTGCCGCGCCCTCCCCGTGTTGAAGCGGTAGGTCGCGAGCCCGTCCTCGCCCTGCAGGATCTCGAAGGCATCGGCCTCGACGATCAGTCCGCGCATCCCCTTCGCCTCGCACATCGAGCAGTTGCAGAGGAAGTGCTCCCGCTTCTCGACCCGGACGCGGAACCGAAACGCCCCGCAATGGCAGCCCCCTTCGAGCCAGTCGCCCACGCCGCTACTCCTCGACCTCGCCCTGGCGCTGCTCCTGCCGCCAGACGAGGTAGGCCGCGACCAGGACGGGGACGGAGAGCGAGAGGCAGAGAACCCCGAGCCCGCTCCCGAAGGCGCCAGGCGGGAGCATCGCGGTCGCGCCGATCTCGAGCGCCGCGAAGAAGACGAAGTAGCCCGCGACCCACGAGGGCTTCTTCCAGCCGCGGAAGCGCAGGACGTAGAGCGACGTGAGGAGCGTCGCGAACGCGAGGGGATTCAGGAGGGATTCCATACGCGCGCTAATCCACCGGTCGGAGGATCGGAACCGGACAGGGACCTCCGACCAGGAGCAGCGCCCCTTCGTAGGCGCCGCCGATGTCGATCCGCGTCACGTCGGCGACCGGCACGGTCGTGACCTCCTCGTCCCAGTCCGCATCCGGGTCGAGGGCGATCAGACTCACCGTCGTATCGTCGACGGCGCGGATCCGTCCGATCTTGCAGACGCCGGGCTCCGCGTGCTCGGTATGGAGCGTGACCAGCTCCGCCAGGCGCCCCGCACTCCGGATCGCCGTGCTCATGCTCGACAGGTCGATCGCGGGGGTGTCGTCGACCGACTCGTCACGAAGCCGGAGCGCCGACTCGACGAAGTCGACGTGGGCGTGGGGAAGCTCGACGTCGCTCACGTCCTCGATCCGCAGGACGGAGAAGCCGTTGAAGCGCATCGCGTCCGAGACCTGCAGCAGCACGAAGAGCTTTCGCTCGACGGCCACGACGTACCCGAGCTCACCGACCTCTTCGAAGCCCTCGCGGTCGATCGCGACCACGCGCGCCTCTTCCAGCGCCTCTTCGAGCAGCTCTCGCATGGGTTCGCTCCGTTTCCCTCAGTCGGGTCCAACGGACGGCGCCGCCGGTTCGCCCTCTTCCGCCTCCCGGCGCGCGTGGCGCCGGATCGCATGGTCCGTGAGGCGGTCGCCGACCCGCGCCTCGATCGGGAGGAGGAGCGGCGCGACCAGCGCCGCGAGGGAGACCGCCGCGATCACCGCGAAATCGTCGAGCGCCACGCTCATCACACTATAGGCCCCGAGCACGATCAGGAACGTCGCCGCGATCGGCACGGGATAGAGCCAGCGCGACCAGGTGAACTTCCAGCCGGCCATACACGCGCTGCAGCGCTCGGTCGCGCCCAGGTAGAGCCGCAGTCGCACGAGATTCGAGATCGTCGCCGCGTCGCACACGGGACAGCGCGAACGCTCCGCCTGATCCAACCCGTCGGGACTCGGCTCAGCCGTCACGATCCCGGCCCTCCTCTCTGGACTCGCGCCGCCTCAGGAATCCAGGCAGAACGCGTTCAGCTTGTTCCCATCGATGTCGCGGAAATAGGCGGCGTAGAAGATTCCGCCACGATCTCCGGGCGGGCCCTCGTCCGAGCCGCCGAGCGCGATCGCCCGCTCGTAGACGCCGTCGACCTCCTCCTTCGAGTCGAGTCGGAGCGCGACCATCATGCCGTTGCCGACGGTCTGCGGCTGGCCGTCGAAGGGACGGACGACGGCGATCGACGCATCGTTCAGGTTCTTGCCGATCAGCGTGAAGCCGGGCAGCTCCATCAGACGCTTCGCGCCGATGGGGCCGAGCAGCCCCTCGTAGTAGGCGAGGCTGCGATCGAAATCGCTGGCACCGATACAGACGTAGCCGACCATGAGCGGGATCCTCCTACGGGCTCCGCGATCATCGTTCGGCGTGCCGCTCCGCGCCACCCTCCGCGTGCAGGCCGATCGTGCAACGCCCCCCGAACCTCCTCGACTCCGGGTCATCTACGACGTCCCGGTTCGAGCCCGCCCCTAGCGAAGGAACTCGACGAAGAAGCGGACGGACTCGGTCATCTCGATCTGGTGATGGATCTCCGGCTCGACGATCCCGTCCCGGCCTAGCTCGAGGACATGTTCCTCGATCTCGGGCTCGAGGATCCGGTACGTCATGCGTCCCTCGAGCACGTGGATGCGTGCCCAGACCCCGGCCTTCGTGTTGTGCCGACGTTCGAGCCCGGCCGGCACCGTCGTCTCCGTGAACTCCGGCGTGCGCTTGTAGGCACGGACGTCGTCGGGAAGTGACTTCATCGCGCTATCCGACGTGAACGACTTCGCTCGCTCATTCGTTCCCCGAGACCGCGTCGAGGAACCACTTCGCGTGTCGCCACTCCGGGTCGTCCTCCATCCGATAGTCGATGGGGCGCGGATGCTTCTTCTCCGCGATCACCGACTGGAGATAGGCGTTCGCCTGCTCCGGATCATAGATCCGGTAGAGGAGCTGACGCGTGCCGTTCCAGGTCATGCGCGCCAGAAAGAGTGCGTTGGGAAGCTCGGGCGGCGCCTTCAGGCCCGCGTCGAGCTCGTCGCCGAAAGCGTCGACGATCTCCCGCTCCGACTCGGACGGCATGTCGTTCTCGATCAGATCGGAGAAGTCCACGATGAGCGAGAGGTGCCAACGGAAGATGTCGCGGTGGGCAAAGCCGACCAGCGCCGAGTTCACGGTCGCCACCGCCGGCTTGCGCTGGACTTCGTACTCGATCAGCGTGTAGCGCTCGTCCGGAAGCGCGATCTGGACTTCGTTCGATTTCATGTTCGTTCTCCGATCCCGACCTACTCGACCACCGTGACCCGGGCCCGATTCTTCCGGCTGCTCCCGAGCTTCCTCTCGCCGGTGAACTCCAGACGAACGCCCGACGACTACGTCCCGATCAGTCGTTGGATCCCCGCCTCGTCGAGCTTCGCGAACCGGTTCAGCTCGCGCACGACGGCGCCCTCCCGTTCGTAGAAGGCGATCCCACGTGCGTTCGTCTTCTGGAGCGACCACTCGAGCTTGCAGCAACGACGACGCGCGGCTTCTTCAGCCAGGGCGACGAGCAGGCGCCGCCCGATCCCGCGACTTCTGTGGTCCTCTTCGACGAACAGGTCGTCCATCCAGAGACCGGGACGCGCCGCGAAGGTGGAGAAGACCGGATAATTGGCCGCGAACCCGACGAGATCGCCCTCCGTCTCGGCCACCACGAAAACGCAGGGAGGCGGGTCGCGGAAGATCGCTTCGCCGAGCTCCGCCTGGGAGGCGGAGAGCGCCTCGACCGCGCCGTCGAACTCGGCCTTGGACCGAAGCAGCCGGTAGAGGCGGGGCAGATCATCGCGCTCAGCGTTGCGAACCGAAACGTCGGACATGGCGGGAGAGCTCCGTCGACTTCCGGTTCGCGCTAGGCGCCGGCCGGCGTTCGCCGCTCCACCAGGGCGAGCGGATTGCCGTCCGGGTCGACGAAGAACGCCATCCATTCTTCCACACCTGCGCCACCGAAGGTTCCCTCGGCGTCGACGTGGATCAGGTGCGGATCGGACGTGAAGACGACTCCCGCGTCGGCGAGATCCGCCGCGCGGCGGTCGATCCCGGTGGTGCTCAGATAGAGCACCGAGCTTCCCGGCGTCGGATCCGTCGTGCGCTCGAGAAGCAGCCGAACCCCGCCGACGTCGAAGAAGGCGAGACCCGGCGGGTCGAAGCGCGCGATCTCCGGCAGTCCGAGCGTCACGCCGTAGAACTGCGCCGCTCGATCGAGATCCGTGACGCCAAGCGCGACCTGAAGGAGGGGGCTGGACATCAGGATCTACCGTAGGACCGATCAGCCGCTCGTCCGCAGACTTCCGCGACGAGGCCGAGCGAGGAGCTTCGAGCGTAGCCCAGCGGCTCGCATGGTTCTGGATTCGGGGGATCGAGAGACTGCGAAGCGCCGACTAATCGCCGCCCGTCGACCACGTCCTGTTCAGGAAGTACCCGGCAACGAAGTAGCCGGTCTCGTCGAAGGAGACGACGACCTTCTCGGTCGCCTCTCCCTTCTCGAACTCCGAGTCGTACTCGATCACGAAATAGTTGCCGGGCGGCGCGTCATCGAGCTCGTTCGTAAATCCGTAGCCGCGAGCCGTCCGGCTCTTGAACGACCCCACCCATCCCCTGAGTCCGGAGATCATCGAGTCGAAAAGCGGCTTCGGAACGGACGCTCTCAGGTAGGGAGCCACTCGGGGATAGATGTCCTCGCCCTGATCGAGCGAATCGAGAACTTCGTCGGCGAACTCGAGGGCCACGACTCGCTCCTCCTCGGGACCAGGGTCCGTCAGGACCTGGCCGTCCGGCTCGCCGAAGTTGATCTCGAAGTTGCAGCCGAGCAGTGCAACCACGATCAGAAGAGGTGCGAATCTGCGCTTCATGCGTGCCACGAGCGAAGCCGACCACGACTCGCAGAGATCGCCTTCGAGCCCGGGTCGAGCGGATGTGGTTCATCGTGAGCGTACCACGAGCGCCCTTCCGGGCGGGGCCCGGGCGAAGTCGCGAGTTTCCAATCCGAACCCGATCCACGTCCGGTCGAATCCACGGTCTTGCTATTCGGCGTCCGGCCGAATCAGTTCGGAGAGCAGCGCGACGAAGAATCCGAAGCCAAGCAGGCTGTAGGCGCCGAGTCCCAGGGCGGCGACCCAGGGCTCGTGCAGCGCGACCGCATTGACGAGCTGACAAACGCCGACCGAATAGAGAACGACCCGCGCGAGTCGCAGCGGACGCGTCCGTACGAACACCCCTCATGGCCTCTGCATCTCCCGAACGACGAGCACGCCTCCGACGACGAGCAGGTGCGCGAGACTCGTCGTCGACCAGGCTGCGTCCGGGTCCAGAGGGGAAGCCAGCAGGACCATCGCGCCGACGGCCAGGGCGCAGGAGTTGAAGGTGCTCAGCAGGAGCGAGTTCAGGTAGATGCGAGCCTGGGCGTCGTTGCGAGCACGCTCCTGGATCGCGACGACCACGGCGGAGAAGCCTGCGATCGCGACCGAGAGTTCGATCAGGCTGGCAGGATGTCCGCGGGCGTCACGGCTCGGTCCCGGGATTCCGCATGACGGATCGGCCCACGACCTGCAGACTTCGCGGGCATCGACTCGATCGAGAGAAGAAGAGTCAACGCCAGATGGCTCGAGCCACTCCCGTCTGCCTGGAAAGGGTACGGAGCCGAGGGGCAGCGGCCCCTCGCGTCGCGGCCGCCAGCCTGCCCGGCGAAGCGGCTGGCCACACGGCGACGAGACCCGGGCTAGGGCAGGGTCTGCGCGCAGATCTTGATGTGATCACCGGCACCTGGCCCTGGATCCGGGCAGCGATTGATGAAGAGGTAGACCGTGACGGGTTCGGTTCGCCTGCGCACCCGAACACCGTCGACGACCGGAGCTTCGTAGCGCCAACGGCGGGCCGCCCTCGAGGCGTTCCGGTCGAGTGCACCCTCCGGTTCAGAGTTCAACACGCGGACATCCGAAACGCGACCGCTTCCCTCGACCATCATGTCGAGCGTGATCCGCGCCTCGGACTCGCTCTGGAGCAGTTGGGCAGGGATCTGAAACGGCGGCCGGCTGATCGGCTTCGGCGCCGCGACCGTTTCGTTCGGCAACACGTCGCGGGTGGGCACCGAGGCGCAACTCAGAACGATCGAAGCGAGGGCCAGCGCGATGGGCGCGAGGATCCGTATCTGCAAGATCACACTCCGATTCTGCGGGGCGGATCCGCCGCCTCGCTGCGGGCTTCATCAGCCCGGGTCCGATCAGGGCTCGAAGTCCGCCGTCGGACGTCGAGAGTCTCGGCGGCGGAGGCGCCCGACGCAACGCCCGGTGGCCGCGCCGGGTGGAGCGGCTCGTGATGCGACGCGCCTACTCACCCACGGCAAGAATCCAGACGCCGACACCGACGAAGCCGAGTCCCGCGATCCAGCGGATGACGTTCGGATCGAGATACTCCGAGATCGCGTGGCCCGCGACGACGCCGATGGCCGAAGAGAGCACCAACGCCGCCGCAGAGGCGGCGAATACCGTAGCGCGAGGATTCTCCGCGTCCGACGCGTAGAGCATCGTTGCAAGCTGGGTCTTGTCGCCGAGCTCCGCGATGAACACGGTCGTGAAGATGGTCGCGAAGAGTCCCGCGTTCATGAAAGCCTCGGCTCGGCGCGGCAGACTCGCCGCATGTCAGATCCGCCGATCACCCGCAGACTTCGCGGGTGCCGACTCGATCGAGTTCCGGAGATCGTAGCCGACCGGCGCGAGCGGCCTTCGGCCCGTAGAGCCGGGAGGCCGCGGCGCTTCGACCCGCTCGGCTCATCCTCCGCCATCTGCAGCGGCGCGTCTCACGGCGGGCGGGGCTAGCGCCGATTCCGCCATAGCGGGCTCCAGAAGATCACGTGGTCGACCGCGGGCCACCCTGGGCCCCGGATGTCAGGCACGATCGCCTCGAATCTTCTTCTCCGGAGATCGGTTCGTGAAGAGATGCCAGATCCCGGTGACCAGCAGAAATCCGACGGAAAGCAGCATCAGGTTCCGGATGGCAGGATGCTCCTCCGGACGCTCGACGCTGGACGCGAGGGCACACGGCCCGAAGAGGATCGCCATGGAAACGATCTCCTGGGTCGTCGAGAGAGCCGCCCTCTGGCGCGGCTTCACCATTCTCATCGATTCGGGCACCGCGCGCCTACCCTGTCGAGGAGTGGCCCATGACCTGCCGAATTCGCGGGGAGCGCCACTCGAGGAAGATCGAGCTCGCTGCCAGCCAATCACGGGCGGTCTTTCCGGAGCGAGCCGAGACGAGGCGAGACGGCAGACTGGGTTCCCCCCTCGGCCAACCGTCATCCAGGCACGTCGGTTTGCCAGGCGTCGCGGGGCGAACTCAGGGCGATTCAGCGGCCTCGCATCGTTCGCGATCCTTCGGGGTCGGGGCGAGGCGGCATACGTCTTCGGGAAGCTCGAGGTCATCGCCGCGCGACTTCGTTTCACTCTCGATCTCGACGACGTAGAAGAACTTTCGCTCGCGCTCGAAGTGGATCTCGTACGTCCGCCCCCCCTCGACGAAGAGTGTGAAAGACCGACTCGAGTCCTCGTCGCTCGACTTCATGAGGAGCGCAGCGGGGACCGTCGCGACCCAGTCCGCCGTCACATCGAAGGTGTACGAACCCGGCATCAGCTGGATCGTACGGCTGGGAGCCGTCCACGCCTCGACCTCGGATGCGCCGTTCACCGCCTCGATCGTCACTTCGAAGACCGCACTCGTGAAGGGAATGACCGTTCGGAAGCCCTGAACCGTCGCCACCTCCGAGAACGTGCGCTCGGTGCCCGGATAGCCACGGATCGGCGCCGCGCATCCGGAGAGGAAACCCACCAGGAGCAGTATTCCCGCCCACTCGAAGGACGGACGGGCGAGCGTCTGAATCATCGCTTCGGGCCTCGGGCAAGCCGGTCCGAAGCCTGCCGTACAACGGATCAGTCGGTCACCCGCGGCGTTCGCCGGCGTCGACTGGATCGATCGACGGCGACCTTAGCCTATACGCACGAGCGATCGTGGACGCTAGGCGTCAGGAGGCCGCGGCGCCTCCTCACCCTCGCAGCCGACTGTCTATCAGGTTCAGGGGCTTGTCCGTGGCGCGAGCGGGAGATCGCTACGGCGGCGGCGTCAGTTCGCCCTTCGGAAATCGCGGTAGTTCGTCATCGGTTTCGAAGAAGGCCAGCTTCGAACCGCACCAGATATGAGCGCGCGGCTGAACCTTCTCGGGCGTATCGAGCGTCGGAACGAGAACGCACAGGAGATCCGACCCATCGCCAGGGGGATCGGAAACCTGCTGATAGACGGGGCCACCACACTCGCCGCAGAAGTATCGCGTCCAGGACTCCGAGGACCGAAAGCCCCGAGGCGAGCCGGCGACGAGGCCGAACGCTCTCGAAGGAAGATTCGCCCACAGAACGGCAGGAGCACCGCTCAGCCGACGACAGATCGAGCAGTGGCAGTACCCGGCATCGAAGATCTCGCGGATCTCGAATCGGATCGCGCCACACAGGCAGCCGCCGTTGAGAGGGACCGAGTCAGCCATGGCAGTCGCGGTCAGGACGTCCTTCGGATCGGCCGACTCGCTGCGGACTTCGCCGGCGTCGACGCGATCGGGCTACGACGAACCGTAGCCCAGCGCCTGGATCGGCCCGCCCGCGAGGCGGCAGAGGGCCGCGGAGTTTCGATCGGAACTCGGCCCGCTGTCTGGCAAGTTGAGCGGCTGATCATCCGGCGAGAACGCTAGCCACACGATTCGGCGGGGATCGCGAGTATCAGTCGCTTCAGATCATCAAGCGAGAACGCGGATTCAACTCTCCCGGAACCACCAGGCGGAAAGATCCTGAAGGTGCGCACGTGGAACAGGTCCCGGAGAATGCTCTCACGGTCGGTTACGACCCAGCGGCCCTTGATTCCGATCGAAGGCGACATCTGTTCGAGCCGAAACAACCTCTGGTAGCCGGTCACGGACCAGTCCGCGCGTCGCCCGACGCACATCTGGAGCTCGGAAGGCGCCGGAGGCGGACAGGGAATTTCGGATCCCTCCGCGTCGTAGCATGCGAGAGGGACGGAGACCTCATGAGACCAACGGAACGCGACCATCAAGTAGTCCTGATCTGAGGGCTCGAATCGATCCTCGTTGGAGTAGATCCAGAATCGCTCGACGGGACTGTCGATCGCCTCGACGACGTCCACCAGGTAGACATGGCCGCATTCCGCGCCATCAGTGTGGAGAGGCGCACGATCGACGATCTTGACGACCGCAACCCTCCGCGCGAGGCAGGAAATCTCGTCGACGAAAGTCGGAACGACGACATCCATTGCCTGCGCATCTGACGCGAGCGCGACGAGCAGGGCTCCGATCGTGGGTAGGAGGTGTCGCCGCATTCGTGCCGCACAAAGGATCAGCCCATCCGTGCAGACCTCGCCGGGGTCGGCTGATCGAGGTACAGCAATCGTAGCCCAGCGGCATGAGCGGCCATGGACCTGAAGGGTCAAGAGACCGCGGAGCCCCGCTCCCGACTCGACCAACCGTCCTTCAGATTCAGGGGTTTGTTATGCGGCGTGCGGAGCCACCGGCATGACCTCAGCCGTCCCCTTCTGACCAGGCGAGATCGATCACGCCACGAAAAGACACAGCTGCACCACACACGTTCCAGAAGACAGCGCCGGCAAGGTAGATCGCTGGCAGCACGTCGAACGGCCAACCCGCAGCGTTGAGAGCCAAGACCAGGATCGCGATTCCGTCACCCACAACGAGAAACGCGATCGTTGCAGATCTCGTCTTGGATGACGCTCGCGCGAGCTCGGACACCTCTTTGTAATAGATCTGCGAGATCATCATGTATCCGGCCACGAGAACGGCCATCAATCCGCTCGACAGTCTCCAGATCGTGGTCGCCGGTAGCGCCGTTTCCCTGAGGAGCAGCGGCATCCCACATGCAACGAGGGCTATCAGCCCATAATCAAGTAGAGATCTCAAGGAAAGCCGGACGCTCTCCGGAAGACGACCCTCGGTTCGCGCGTAGAAAACCCCGATCAGACTCGCGAAGCCGACGAAGGCTACAGCGACTTCGGCCGAAGTCTGGAGAACGTCTGAGATACTGTCGCTCATCGTCCGCCTATTGGATCCGGCGCCTGCGTCTCTCTCTGGTCCGTCGTGCCCGTCGATCCAGACTTGCGCAGCATGCCGCATAACGGATCAGTCCATAACCTGCAGGCATCGCCGGCGTAGGTTGATCGAGGCACACCGATCGTAGCCCAACGGCACGAGCGGCCTTGGGCACGAAGCGCCAGGCGGCCGCGGAGCGCCAGTGCCACCTCGGCCAACTGTCTGTCGGGTTCAGCGGCTTGCTACACGGCGTCGAAGTTACGGCTGAAGATCCTGGTCCACGACCCACATCAATAGGGCCAGGAACAGAGCGATTCCGAGGAGCGTCAGCGCGTACTCGCGCCGGTTGCTCTCCCAGATCTCCCGTACCACGGGACTCAAGCGGCCCTCCTCTTCGGCTTGATCAAGGAGTTCTTGATCGTCGCCGGAGCGAAGCCAGTACCGCACGGCTCCGAACAGGGCGACCACGAGGACGATTCCGAGAATCGCGACGGCGACGGGCGAGTTGTAGAGCATCACCGGTACGCCCCCGGACGAGATGCCGAATAACGGATCAGCCCATCGCCTACAGACTTCGCCGGCGGGGCCCGATCGAGGTACGACGAGCGTAGCCCAACGGCATGAGCGGCGTTGGACGCGGAGCGCCAGGAGGCCGCGGAGCTCCGTTCCGGACTCGGCTAACTGTCTCTCAGGTTCAGGGGCCTGTTGTACGGCGTGCGGGGTCCGCCAGCGAACCTGAAGGGGACGGAGAAGCCGGCGCGCTTCGGGACTCGGCGTTTCCAGCGGCTCGAACTCGGGAATCAATCAAAGCGATCTGCTTGAGATTTTTGGGGCCTCGGCGTCCATCGTCTGGACGAGCTCCACATGACGCTCTCGGTCCGCTGGCAGCGCTGGATGTTCGGCAGAGCTGGCGTTCCCGGAGTGATACGCTCGCTCATACCGAAGCCAGATCTCCCAATCTTCGAGCGCCGCGACGAAGTACGTCGGACCGACAGCGACAACGGCGAACGTCTCGCTCCAATCGTCGCGAGTCTCATCCCACCCGCACTTGAACAAGTGAGGCCAATCCTGGAAGCTCGCCAGGCCTTCGCAGGGACCATCGTAGTAGTCGATCACCGTATGGACGCGCTCGAAACCGGGGTCGGTGTGCTGAACTAGCATGCCGTATTGCGGATCAGCCCGGAACCCACAGGAATCTCCGGCGCCCCTGGGACGAGCAGATCAAGCTCGTCGCCAGAGTACCACGAGCGGCCTTCCTGGCGAAGCCGGGATGGGTCCGCGGAGATCGCTCCCGGCTCGGCCAACTCCCTGTCACGTTCAGGGGCTTGTTATGCGGCGGTCACGGATTCCGGTCAGTCTTGGTCCGCTCCGCCCTGTCGTTCGCCTCGAACCTGACGCATGAACCAGAGGCTTGCGAGGATCCCAAGAACCTCGGCGGTTCCAATTAGCGAGTGTGGGGATACCAACTCCTCAATCTGGAGAGTCTGGTACGCCTTCGTTTGGCGGAAATAGTGGGATGCTTGCCAGAAGTACCCGATAGAACCCGCGGTCGCGAAAAAGGAAAAAGCGACGAACAAGAACGTGATCGTAGCGACCTGGAATCGGTCGAGTTGCTTCCCGACGAAGTGGGCCGATACGAGGTACGCCGTCACGATCGAGAGATAGAAGACCATCGCGCTCACGGCCAGGCCGTGGTAGTTCGTGACCGTTTCGAGCAGCTCCGCTTCGTTCAAGACGCTCGCTCCTGCTGGGAGTGACTGCCGTATAACGGATCAGCCCATAACCTGCAGACCTCGCCGGCGTCGGACTGATAGAGGTACGGCGATCGTAGCCCAGCGGCACGAGCGGCCTTGGACCCGAAGGGTCAGGAGGCCGCGGAGTTCCGTTCCCATCTCGACAAACTGTCTGTCAGGTTCAGGGGCTTGTTATACGGCGCGTCCTCTCAGGAGGCTCGGCGAAGCTTCCCAACCTTCCGAGCTGGACGAGAAACGGCTAGATCGTACGCCGACTGGAGATTGAGCCAGAACTCAGGGGTCGTATTCAGCGCCTGCGAGAGAAGCCAAGCCGTCTCAGGGGTCACCCCGCGCTTGCCTCGAACGAGCTCGTTCACCCTCTGGACGGAGATTCCCAGGTGTTCGGCGAGAGCCACCTGAGACTGACCGAGCGGCTCCAGGAACTCGTACCGAAGAATTTCACCGGGATGCGTCGGGATACGTTTCTGCGGCTGCATTTCTATCCCCTGTGGTAGTCCACGATCTGAACATCGTGTGCTTGGTTGTCGACCCAGCGAAACACGACTCGCCATTGCTGGTTTATGCGGATGCTGTGAAAGCCCTTCCAATCGCCCTTGAGCGCCTCCAGGCGATTGCCTGGCGGAGAGCGCAGATCGAGTAGAGCCTGAGCCGCATTCACAAGATCCAGCTTGCGGAGGCACGCCGGCACCAAATCAGACGGAAAGCGGCGCGCCTTACTGGTTCGGCGACCGTGGTACAGGGCTTCGGTACCGGAATCCCCGAATGAGGCGATCACGCCGAGAAATTACCGATTACACGGCACTCATGCAACCGGACGTGCCGTGTAACGGATCAGCCGATAGCCGGCGAGGTTCGCCGTCGTCGTACCGATCAAAGTTCAGGATTCGTCGCCAGGCGGCAAGAGCCGCCTTCTCTCGGCGGACGCCGAAAGTCTCGGCGGCGGAGGCCGACCACGCAAGGCCAACTCTTCGTCCGGTTCAGCAGCTTGCTATGCGGCGTGGCGGGCAAGGCGGGCGCCATACCGGAAAAGCAGGAAGCCTGCGAGGAACCAGAGCAGAGCAGTAGCCATGCTCACAGCTACCGATTCAAGGCCGCTCGGGGAAAGTTCAGATCCGAAATAGAAGGCGAGCCGCAGTAGCGAGATTGGCAGAAGAATCGCGCCCTCGACCATCCAAACGACGCCGAAAAGCATTGCGCCCGCAGCGAAGAGAAGACTTGGACCGAGTTCGACAGTCTGATCTGAATCCGGAAATAGACGTCTAGCCCACTTCTCGCTTTGATCGATTACCAAGTATCCGGGTACCAGCGAGAACATCAGGAAGACGGCTAGTGCGATCAGACCGGGAAGGATCAAGTCGTCTACAACATCTACTTCCCCGATTGAGGAAATGATCATGGTAGAGCTCGCCAGCGTGGGAGCTAGCGAGGAAAAACCGGAGATCACAATCCAAAGTCCGCCAAGCACCATCGCGGTCTGGATGATTTCACGTTTGCTCAAGCACACCTTCCATGCCGCATAACGGATCAGCCCATAACCTGCAGACTTCGCCGGCGTGGTCTGATCGAGGTACGGCGAGCGTAGCCCAGCGGCACGAGCGGCCTTGGCGGCGTCAGCCGCAGGAGGCCGCGGAGCCCGCTCCCGACTCGACAAACTGTCTGTCAGGTTCAGGGGCTTGTTATACGGCGTGTCTGGCACGTAACTACATCGTAGTTACAATAGGACGCATGCCGGATCTACGATTCGACTGGGACGAGAGAAAGAGCGCGGCTAATCGCAGGAAACACAAGGTCTCCTTCGAGGAGGCGCAGACTGTTTTCTACGACGACCTCGCGATTTTCATGGAAGACCCAGACGAAGAAGAAGAAGACGAGGACCGTTTCGTCCTGATCGGTCTTAGTGCAAGCCTCAGAACTCTCGTGGTCTGCCACTGCTACCGCGAGGGCGAGGACGTGATCCGAATCATCTCAGCACGAAAGGCGCACCGCGAGGAGCGTCGCGACTACGACCAGAGGTGGCGATCATGAGAGACAAGTACGACTTCTCAAAGGGAAAGCGAAACCCCTACGCGAAGCGCCTGAAGAAGCAGATTACGATCCGCCTAGACGAGGAAACCCTTGAATACTTCAAGGATCTCGCCGAGGACACGGAGATCCCCTATCAGACGCTCATCAACCTCTACCTTCGCGAGTGCGCGACGACGAAGAAGAAGCCAGGCCTCAAGTGGAAGGCGACGGGCTGAGGAGGTCGGGGCATGCCGTATAACGGATCAGCCGATCACCTGCGGAGTTCACCGGCATCGACTCGATCGAGGTAAAGCGCATCGTAGCCCAGCGGTACGAGCGGCCTTGGCCCGAAGGGCCAGGAGGCCGCGGAGTCCCGTTCCCGGCTCGTCAAACTCTCAGTCAGGTGCAGCGGCTTGTTATACGGCGGGACGGAATCTCAGGCTTCGAAGCTCATCGGGCGTGCATACCCTCGCGGGATCCATATGCGCGAGCTGACCGCTTCTCTCCGGATAGGACGCGGAAAGATCGAAGGCAACGAGCCGCGCATCGTCGAGCGCGAAGGCGATATCGAGCCAAACGGCCTGGTCTGCCCGTCCGGGTTTCTGCGCCAACCCAATTGAGAGGTAGGGCGGCAGGTATTCAGAGTCGTGGTACCAGGAGGCGCCAATCTCGAGAGGTTTCGAGGAGTTCTCGAAGAACTCGACTAAGCAGCGCGGGAGCTGGGTCCGGCGTCCGCCAAGTTCGACTTCGACCTTCCACTCGGACTCGCGCCGATCAACTCTCAAGAACGCCGAGCCGTACTCCTCGGGAAGTCCTGACAGGCGACCGTCGTCAGCAAGAGAGACCAAACTCTCTTCGTGAGCGAGCGCCACGAACGCGAAGGCGACGACAACTACGACGGAGGCCGCGAGCAACGGGCGAATGAGCATCGCGGGAGTCCTGCCGTATAACGGATCAGCCCATAACCTGCAGACCTCGCCGGCGCAGGCTGATCGAGGTACAGCGATCGTAGCCCAGCGGCACAAGCGGCCTTGGACCCGAAGGGTCAGGAGGCCGCGGAGGCCCGTTCCCAACTCGGCCAACTGTCCGTCAGGTTCAGGGGCTTGTTATGCGGCGCGAACGTCGATCTAGCTAGCTCTCTGTCGACGAAGGTGCTTGCCCGGCCTCAGAAGACGGCTGACTTGCCGATTCAGACGCAGGAGAACTTCCCGAAGTCGCCGAAGCCTGCTGGCCTTCGGGTTGCGGCGCCGAAGCGTTTGAGGGGCGCATCGCGCTCGCGCCAGACAGACTGTCTCGAGAGAAGGTACTTGAGGACTCTGAACTCTTCTCGCGGTTCTCAGACATCTTGATTCCCCACTAAACCGACGACTCGTCTCGAAAGAGACGAAGAGCACCCCTGGATCTCACTTCCCGGAGGAAGTTCCTCCGCCGTTTCCCGACCCCGAGGAGGACGAACCGGAGCTGCCTCCCGACGGCTTCGCGCCGGATCCGGAACCCTGCGGACCTTTGCTAGGACGCATCGAGCTCGCGCCAGATAGGCTCTTCTTCACCGTCTTGGGCGGCGACGGCTTCGTAGTCCTTCCCTTTGACGGCTTGGCTGACATAGGGTCCTCGACGGGATTGGTTGCTGGCCATGCGGATACTAGCGCAACAGCCACAGTCAGGATAACGCCGGCGAAGAAGGAGGCGCCGAGCGTCCAGTCGAGCCGCTCGAGGTTTCGGTCACGACCGGTCGGCGCACCGCTCGACTCGAAAGATTCCTTCTCTTTCTCGAGGTATCTCGCGTTTCCGCCGAAGACTGCGATTGCGGAAAAGATCGCCGCCAGAAAGGCGGCTGCCGCGAGCAGATACAGAACCAGATGGCATAGGGAGCGCGCTCCGAATCCCGTAAGGAGACCCACGAGTAGCGCGACTCCACCCGCGGAGAGCGCGAGCAACGTTCTATCCTTTTCCATTCGCGTCGTGAACCATGCGTTCACGAGAGCTGAGAAGTAGGCGTCTTCGCGTGCCGATTCGCGGCTTTGCTGCTCGTCACTCACCGTTTACACCTAGGCCGAGTTCGTGCCGCATAACGGATCAGCCGATCACCTGCAGACTTCGCCGGCGCGGCTGGATCGAGAGATCCAGATCGTAGCCAATCGGCTAGAGCCGCCTTCCGCGTCCCGAAGGGACGTGGATCTGGGCGGCGGAGCCCACTCTTAGCTCCGCAAACTGTCTGTCAGGTGCAGCGGCTTGTTATGCGGCGGGTCTTACAGCACCCAGGGAGTGGTAGTAGATGGCCACGGCGGCAAAAACTTGCATTAGTCCCGCTCCTAGCGGACCGATTCCGAAGCGAAGCATTGAGTACTCGTCATAGTCCATGAGCTCAGGCAGAAGCTGCGTGAGTCCGACAACGACTTGCGCGAGACCAACGACGAGGAAGAAGATGGCCAGTACGAGAAGTAAGACCACGTAGAGTCCGGAATCGGAGAAGCCGTAGCTCTCGATTGACGCATCGCTCGCGAATCGATCGGCGACTGGCCGCGCAAGCCGGATCAGGAGTGCACCTGGGAGGACGCCAAACACGAAATGCGCGGCAATCCCAGCGGCTGCGAGGGGAAACCACTCGTCGGGAACTACGAACTTCTTGAGCTCGGAGTCATAGGGAGAGAGGTTGATCGGGATGTGCGCGAGATCCGCGATCCCCGAGACCATCAGATAGATCCCGGCTAGCACGAGGCCGTGGTAGAGCATCAGTTCGCGACCTGCCGCATAACGGATCAGCCGATCACCTGCGGAGTTCGCCGGCGTCGACTCGATCGAGGTACAGCGCAACGTAGCCCAACGGCTCAAGCGGCCTTGGGCCCGAAGGGCCAGGAGGCCGCGGAGCTCCGTTCCTGTCCCGGCCAACTCTCCGTCAGGTACAGCGGCTTGTTATTCGGCGTGGCCCAGCACGGCCGACTCATCTCAGCGGGGATTCCCACAATCGGCCCTCGCGGTAGACTTCGCAGTAGTAGCAGCCGCTTGAGATTCCATCCTTGTTGTACCAGTGATGGTCTGCACCGAGTCGTTCACAGTCTTCGCCTTTGTTCGCAACTCCGGCGTCGATCAGAAAGTAGGGCAGACGCATTCGAATCCAGGTTCGAAGGGCTAAGGGATGTCGCCAGTCAACGCGCATCGCGGACATGCCGTATAACGGATCAGCCGCTCACCTGCGAAGTTCGCCGGCGCGCGACCGATCGAGAGACTGAATTCTACGCCAGATGGCACAAGCCGCGCTCTCCCCGTCGATCTAGACGAGGAGTCTGCGCGGCGGAGTTTCGTTCGAAACTCGTCAAACTCTCCGTCAGGTGCAGCGGCTTGTTATGCGGCGGAGCGACGGCTTAGGGAAGGCCGAGCTCGATTGGGTCAAGCGGCACGTCGGTCGGAATCTCGTTCGGTTCGTCTTCGACTCGACAGACGCACCTAGCTTCGGAGTCTGGATCTAGCGAGTCGTCGACGAACGCCGTTCCCAACTCGAGACCCTGCTCCGCGCACTCGATCCGGCATCGCTCCGTCTCATCAGCGTGAGGTGGCTCGCAAGCTACGAATACGGGCAAACACGCGATCAGCGCCAGCAGCAACCGCGGCGATCTAGTCATAGTCGGTAGTCGCTCTGGCGCATAGCGGATCAGCCCATAACCTGCAGGGATCGCCTCCGAGCCCAGGCCGAGCAGATCAAGTTCGTCGCCAGAATACCACGAGCGGTCTTCCCGGCGAAGCCGGGATGAGACCGCGGAGCCCACTCCCAGCTCGCCCAACGCTCTGTCAGGTTCAGGGGCTTGTTATGCGGCGGAGCCCCTCGCGCCTCGGCAGTCGCGGATGTCCTCAAGGCTCAGGCGGATCGCGCGCGATTCCGCGAAAGGAACTCGCCACTTTGGATCGTCGTAGTTATCGAACCACCAGCTAAGGGCTAAGGGAGTCGGCTTCTCGACCGTCCGCTCGAGATTTGCGTCCGGGCGTTCGCATCGACGCTTGTAGCCTTCAAAGAGCGCCGAAACGTCCGCAAAGTCACGCCCTTTGCTGAGGACTTCGCCGTCATGCCAGCCTGCGTCGGAGCTTTGAAACTCGACGCTTGTCCCGAGCCAAGGCGCGACATCGGGTAGCAACGGGCGAAGCGATATCGGCAGGGCCACGACCAGAAGGACGATCTTCAGCCAGAGCGGCATTCCCTTGTCCTAGCGCAGTCGTGGGCTCTGCCGCATAACGGATCAGCCGATCACCTGCGGAGTTCGCCGGCGCCGACTCGATCGAGGTACAGCGCAGCGTAGCCCAGCGCCTCGAGCGGCCTTGGGCGCGAAGCGCCAGGAGGTCGCGGACTTCCGATCGGAACTCGACAAACGCTCCGTCAGGTGCAGCGGCTTGTTGTACGGCGGACGCGATCGCGGCCTACGTCGCAGGACGCCTGATCAGCCATTCCCACGTCATCAGCGTCAACGATCCCGCGGACAGCAAGAGAACGAACCGCAGATAGAGCTCCGACGCAGATCCTGAAGTCACTCGCGGACGCCAGATCTCCCACACGAACATCCCGAATGCCGGAATCGAGACCAGGGCGAACAGCGTAAAGATCGAAGGCCAGATCGAACCCAGGAGCCCCAAGCAGACGCAGGATAGAGCGGATAGAGCCGACGCGAGTCGACGGCGGTTGCCGGCGTCGGGGGCTGAGGACCAAAACAGCACCAGGGCCGCCACCGCTACTGGCACGCCGACCGCGATTCCGTAGGGCACCGGCATTGGAGCGTCTGCCGTATAACGGATCAGCCCATAACCTGCAGACTTCGCCGGCGTGGACGGATCGAGGTACAGCGATCGTAGCCAATCGGCACAAGCGGCCTTGGGCGCGTCAGCGCCAGGAGGCCGCGGAGCCTCGTTCCCAACTAGGCCAACTGTCTGTCAGGTTCAGGGGCTTGTTATACGGCGCCCTGGCAGAGCCTACGCAGACCTTCGAAGCGAGCGAACAGACACCAAGTCGGTTGCGGCGATCGCTCGGACGTCGTCGGGTGTCAGCGACACCAGCGCTTCAGTAGCGCCTGAGGCGGTCACGAACTCGACTTCGAGCCCCTCAGTTCCGTAAACGTGTACGACCGCGCCCAGGTCCCCCCTGCGAAGACCCAGATCGGGCATGTCCCGCTTTAGGACGACGGTATCGAGTTCGCGAAATTCCATCGGCTACTCCTGAGGGTACGCAGTCACGAACCTGGGATTCTCAGTATCCGGCGTCAGAATCCAGATCGTCAGGATCGCGGCAGGCTTGCCATCGGTTCCGGGAATATCTCCGGCGACGCGAAACTTGCGACCGAAGGGCGAAGACACCTCTACTGCGTCACCTGAGCGCGCGACCTCGAGAAGGACCTCGGAGAGCGATTCCCAGTTCTCCGGAGTGTACCCGAGCGACCGAAAGAACCGCGACTTGAATCGCCCGACAGGATGACTGGCCGAGAGAAGGTACTCGCGTAGCTTCTCGGGCGGGATCTCAGCCCTGTTCGCGTTCGGTAGCTTCATCGCCTTGAGGGCAACTCCGAGCAGGTCCGACGCCCGGGTGCCGTATAACGGATCAGCCCATAACCTGCAGACCTCGCCGGCGTCGAACTGATCGAGGTACGGCGATCGTAGCCAATCGGCACGAGCGGCCTTGGGCGCGGAGCGCCAGGAGGCCGCGGAGCCCCGCTCTCACCCCGGCCAACTGTCTGTCAGGTTCAGGGGCTTGTTATACGGCGGGTCGGCAGACTCGAGAGAGGTACCGAAATCCGGCGGCACCCACGACGCCGACGAGGAGCACACCCACAAGAGCCCCGGCAGCGGACAGGGAGTCGTCGAGCGCCAGCATCTCGAAAGAGGCTACGAGGCCGATCAGGAAGAAAGACAAGAGCCAGCCTAGAAACAGCCACTTCGAATGAGGCCAGAGGGAGTAGATCGATCGAGCGCCGAGCAGTCCGAACGTGACGAGCACGAGATCGAGAACAAGAATCGGATAGGAAACGA